>JAISDI010000222.1 GCA_031264895.1 Endomicrobium sp.
AAAGAAAAGATTTTTTAAAGAAAGCGCTTATCGACGAAAAAATGGCAAAAGAAAAAGTCGACTATTCTTCAGCTTTTTATTTTCCGTTTGCAAAAGGCAGTTTTCATCCAATAATACAAATTATCGAAGAAATATCCGGTATTTTTAAGTCTATGGGTTTTAACGTAGCGGAAGGCCCGGAAATAGAAACGGACTGGTACAATTTCGAAGCTTTAAATATTCCCGCAAACCATCCTGCCAGAGACATGCAGGACACTTTTTATCTTGAGGGAATGAAAAATGTCATGAGAACGCATACTTCTCCCGGACAAATTCACGTTATGGAAAACCAGCAGCCTCCCGTCAAAGTCATAGTTCCGGGCAGGGTGTACAGAAACGAAGCCACCGACGCTTCTCATTCGTCGATATTTCATCAGATAGAGGGGTTGGCCGTATCAGAAAATATAACTTTTGCGGATTTAAAAAGTACGCTTACTCTTTTTATACATAAACTTTACGGAACGGATACTGATTTGCGTTTCAGACCGTCGTACTTTCAGTTCACGGAACCGTCTGCGGAAGTTGACATACAATGCGTTTTATGCCGCGGAAAGGGCTGTAGAGTTTGCAAAAATTCCGGCTGGCTTGAAATGCTCGGCTGCGGAATGGTTCACCCGAACGTTTTTAAAGCGGTAAAATACGATACGGAAAAATATACGGGTTTCGCTTTTGGAATGGGCGTAGAACGCCTTGCGATGTTAAAGTACGGTATTGACGATATACGTCTTTTTTATGAAAACGATTTAAGATTTTTAAAGCAATTTTAAAAAGGATAATGAAAAAATGAAAATATCATATAACCTGCTTAAAAAATTTGTGGATTTTGATTTAAGCCCTCAAGAACTGTCAAAAATGCTGACGCTTATAGGGGTTGAAACTTATGTGCTTTCCGAACAAGGACAGTGGAGCGGCGTTATTACGGCAAAAGTTTTAGAAAAAGAAAAACATCCGAATGCCGACAAACTGTCTCTATGCAAACTTACCGACGGCGCTAATTTTTATTCCGTAGTATGCGGCGCGCCTAACGTAGCCGCGGGGCAGACTGTTCCTCTTGCGGTTGTCGGAGCGGTTTTGCCCGGAGATTTTAAAATAAAACAATCAAAAATCAGGGGAACGGATTCAGAAGGGATGATATGTTCTGAAAGGGAGCTCGGCCTTGCGGAAGAATCTGCGGGAATAATGGTTCTTGAAGAAAATACGGAACTCGGCGTTCCTCTTGAAAAAGTTTTGGATATCGACAGCATTCTTGAGGTTGAAATTACTACAAACAGGGGAGACTGTTTAAGTCATCTGGGAGTTGCAAGAGAAATAGGGGCAAAACTTAGGAAAACTCCGATTTTGCCTTTAGTAAAAACTCCGACGGTTTCTGCCGCAAGCAATATAAAAGTCGAATCTGATCTTTGCAGCCGTTATATAGGCTGTGTAATCTCCGGAATTAAAGTCGGGCCTTCGCCTAAATGGCTTTCTGACGCCGTTGAAAAGTTTGGGATAAGGTCAATAAATAATATTGTAGACGTTACAAACTATATTCTTCTGGAACTAGGGCAGCCTTTGCACGCTTTTGACATATCTAAGCTTGCTTCGCAAAACGTCATAGTAAGAAATGCAAAACAGGGCGAAAAAATAACGGCTTTAGACGCAAAAGTATACGAACTCGATTCTGAAATTCTTGTTATTGCCGACGAAGAAAAGCCCGTCGCAATAGCCGGAGTAATGGGCGGCGAATTTTCGGGAATAGACGAAAAAACCGAAACAGTATTTCTTGAAAGCGCGGTATTTAACGCCGATTCAATAAGAAAGACATCTAAAAAACTTAACCTTTCAAGCGATTCTTCGTACAGGTTCGAAAGAGGCGTTTCGTGGGATATTGCGGAATTTGCGTCGTGGAGAGCGGCTAATCTAATATATCAAGTGGCCGGCGGACGCATAGAATCCAGAGAAGACATACAAACGGCTCAATACGAAAAAACAAATATTACTTTAAGACTTGAACGCGTGCCGAAAGTTTTGGGTTATCGTATCGAAGAAGACGATATTGCGGAAATCCTGAGATTTTTAGGAATAGACCTTCAGCCCAGAGGCGAAATTATTTTGTGTAAAATTCCGTCGTGGCGCAACGATATAAAAGAAGAAACCGATATTATAGAAGAAGTAGCGAGAATATACGGCTATGAAAATATACCAAAACCGGAAAATAACGAAGCTGTTGTTTCTACGCAAAACAATTCTTTTACCCCGGAACTTGCAGCCGGTTTTAGAAGAAATCTTTACGGGTTGGGGTTTAGCGAAGTTTTAAATTACAGCTTTTCTGAAATAAAAGACGTCGAATTTTTCAATCTTAAATATTTTCATAAAATAGCAAATCCGATTTCAAAAGAAAATGAAGTATTAAGACCTTCTCTTCTTCCCGGCCTCTACAAAAATCTTGTTTTAAACGCCGGACACGGAGCCGAGACCGTCGCTCTTTTTGAGTACGGAAAAATTTATGTCGAGCCTGCCGAAAGAAAAACTTTTGCCGCCATAATGTACGGCAGAGTATGGCGGGAATGGTGGAAGTGGGAGGAAAGTAAAATAAGTCCGGATTTTGATTTTTATTTCGGCGGGGGAATTGTAAAAAATATATTGCCTACGGACGATTTTGTGATTTCCGAAAATCTAAGTCCAAAACCTTATTTTCACCCCGGAAAAACCGCCGCAGTCGTTTACAGAGGCAAAGCCGTAGGACAGTTCGGCATTTTAAAACCTTCCTTTCAGGAAGATTTGAAAAAAGAAATATTTTATTTCGAGATGGACTTGGAATCTTTGGAAAATAATTGTCCGGACACGTCCGCCTCTTTCAAACGCGTCTCTAAATTTCCTTTAGTAAAAAGAGACATATCTGTAACCGCCGATAAGGCTCTTCAATTTTCAAAAATAGAAAAAGTCATAAAATCGGTAATGAAATCCGGAAACATATTAAAAGAATATTTACTGTTTTCCGTTTACGACGACGCTTCAAAAATCGGAGAAGGAAAAATAAGCTATTCTTTCAGACTTTTCTACAAAAACAATGAAAGAACTCTAAATGACGAAGAAGTAAATAAAGATATGACCGACCTAATTTCCAAACTAGACGCCGACCTAGGAGTAAAACTAAGGTGCTAGGTGCTTGCGCACGGCAAGTTAGAACTGCAACGTTCCTTTAATCTTTGCTGTTAAATCAACCCACTGATTTTATATTTAAAATGGATGCCCCTGTGTTAAGACCCCACGGGACAGGCTGCTATGGAATTACATAATTCCAAAACTTAGGGCATGAAGACAAAAATGATTTCACCCGTTTGTCCCAAGCGTCTCTATTGGGAATCCATTTTGTCGTTGCCGTCATCAAACTACTCTAATTTTCCTTTAACCCAGCTATTACATTAGAGCTTTCTAAAAACCATCTTCTTTCTTTGTCGTCATCCCCGAGTGTCTTTATCGGGGATCCACGTTCGTCGTAAAACAAAAACTTCTTTCAGTAAAAATGGATTCCCGATAACAACTTTCGGGAATGACGAACAATATTTTAGAAACACCTATCTGTTACCTTTTTTCTTATGTTTTTTTTGACCTTTTTTATTTTACATAACTCAGTGTGTTTTCACTCTATTATTCTTCGTTATTTCTAATGGGTTCCATTAGACAATTTTAGCTCTAATGGAATATATGGGTTTAACATTTTAAGAAAAATTTTAAGCAAGCGGGCTTTTTTGCCTTTATGCTCGATTATGCTATAATTATTACATTATGAAAAAAATATTTTTGGCTTTTTTAGTCGTGGTTTTGTGTTTTAATCCCGCCTTTGCAAAAAAAGCGGCTACGGAGACTGCTTCTCCGGATTTGAAAAAAATTCTTGAAGATTTTGACGTGTATGCGCAAAAAACGCAAAAGCAGTGGAATATACCGGGAATGGCGATATGTATTGTCGTCGGGGATGAAGTTGTTTATAAGAAATCTTTCGGGATAAAAGAGGTAAAGAAAGAGGGTAAAGTCAATAATCAGACAATATTTCAGATAGGTTCATGCACTAAGGCGTTTACAACGGCGCTTGTGGCAATTCTCGTCGACAGGGGATATTTGAATTGGCAGGATAAAGTTATCTCTTATCTTCCGGATTTCAGGCTTGACGACAGAAAAATAAGCGATGAAATGACGATAGAAGATTTATTGGCGCACTATAGCGGGCTGCCGTCTTATTCCCAGCATCTGATGATGCTGTTTGGGTATGACAGTAATTATATAATAAATTCTATGAGGTATATAAAGCAGACGGGAAAGTTCAGAAAATCTTTCAGTTATCAGAACAATTTGTATCTTGTGATGGGCGAAATAATAAAAAAGATTACCAGAAAATCGTGGGAATACAATATAAAAGGATATATTTTCGGGCCTTTGGCGATGAACTCGTCTTCAATGGATTATAAAAGTTACCGCAAATCTAAAAACCGTTCTTTAGGACATTACTATTCGGGCGGACATCTTAAAGCTTTGTCCGACGATCTTGCGTATAATACATGGCCGTATGTTTTTGCTCCCGCAGGAGGAATAAACTCCAATATCGACGATATGTCGCAATGGCTTTTGTTTCTTGTCAATGACGCGTCTTCGTTTGGATATTCTTTGATATCAAAAGAAAATTATGAAAAATTATTTGAAAGCAGAGTGTTTATAAACAGCAGTACGGATAACAAGAAAAACTATTACTGTCTTGGCTGGAAAAGTATGGAGTACGAACCTGAAAATATCATGTGGCACGCCGGCACTACCGACGGCGAAGGCGCATACGTTTCTTTCATGAGAGATAAAAAAATAGGAATGGCCGTGCTTATGAATCTTCCGAACGGCAGAATGGCCGACGCGCTTGCAAAGAAATTTTATGATTCTTATCTGCAAAATCCGGAAATTAACTGGAGCGCCGTAAAACTTGAAGAGGCAAATAAGGCAAATAAAAAGCGCGTGCAAAAAGGGCCGCCGGAAGTTATAGTAGCGCATATGGATTTAAAAAAGTACGTCGGAATATATAATAACGTTTTATACGGCGACGCCGAAATTAAACTTGAAGGCGGCGTTTTAAAGTTCAGCGCAGGGCCGAGAAAAGTTTGGATCACGCTTAAACATTATAACGGCAACTCTTTTGACGGGACGGGCGTTCCGGGCTGGAGATTCAAGAGGCCGATGTTTATTTTCAGAGTTTATGAAAATTCGAATATAAGAGGATTGATAGTTGAGGATATGACGGACGGAACAGACCCGCTGTTTAGGAAAGTAAAATGATAATAAAGAAAGATTTTGATATTATTCAAAATTATTTTGAAGACAATTCAGGCGTTATCGGAGCTCATGCGGAATTTGCCGCAGTAGCCGAAAGCGAAGAAGACATACCGCCTTTTTTGACAGAAATGGCCGAAAAAAAAATTCCCGTGACTATTGCCGGCGCTTTGACCGGAAATACTGCTTCGGGGCTGTCGTTTGGCGGAGCGGTTTTATCGCTGGAAAGGTTAAATGCAATAGGAAACGTAAGAATAATCGACGACAAAACGGCAGAAATTACCGTACAGGCCGGAGCGAGAGTACAAGACATTAAAGATAAATCTTACGCAGAGGGCTGGATGTATCCGCCCGACCCGACCGAAAAGAATGCCGCCATAGGCGGTAATATCGCCACAAACGCTTCAGGCGGAAGGGGATTCAAATTCGGAGTTACCAGAGATTACGTCAAAGGCTTAAAAGTTATTTTTACCGATGGTTCGAGCGCCCGTGTGGAAAGGGGAAAATATTTTGCCGATAATGAAGGAAAAATATATTTTGACACGGATAGAGGAAAAAAAGAGATAATCCTCCCAAAATATTATCTTCCGTCGATAAAGAACGCCGCCGGATATTACAATTATCCTAACGCGGATCTGATAGACGTTTTTATCGGTTCAGACGGCACTTTATGCGTTACGGTCGAAGCGGTTTTAAAGCTCATTCCGCATTTTAAAGAAGTTTTCGGCGGAATAATATTTTTTGACAGTCGTCAAAAAGCTTATGATTTCGTAAATAAAGTTAAGGATATTGCGAAAAATAGACAAAAAGATTCGGTTGATCCGATGTCGCTTGAGTATTTCGATAAAAATGCTTTGCTTTTGATCGGCAATGATTATCCCGTAATACCGGAAAATGTCGAAGCTGGCATTATGTTTGAACAGGACATTTATGAAGATAATTTTGACATTTTAATGGAAAAATGGGTTGAAGTAATTGAAAGCAGCGGCGTTGATACGGAAAAAGTTTGGTTTGCTTCAAATATGAAAGAGCAGGAAGAGTTCAGAATTTTCCGTCACAGAATCCCCGAAAGAGTTAATGAAAAAGTTAAAAAAAATAAAATACCGAAAGTTGGCACGGATTTTGCGGTTCCGGAAGGAAAGCTTTCTGAAATCGTAGATTTCTGCGATAAAGAATTTGAAGCGGCGGGACTGTTTAACTTAACATTCGGGCATATCGGTGAAAACCATTTGCATGCCAATATAATAGCTTCTAATCAAGAAGAATATAAAAAAACGCGGGATATGTATGCAAGAATAGCGCAAAAAGCCGTGGAACTTGGAGGAACGGTTTCAGCAGAACACGGCATAGGAAAATTAAAACATATCTTTTTAGAAAAAATGGTAGGCAAAGAAGGTTTTGCCGAAATGGCGAAATTTAAAAAATCTATTGATAATGCGAATATTTTAGGGCTAGATAACATATTTCCAAAACAATATCTCGAGTGATCTTGCCGCGCTTTGAAACCGTTTTTTTTGTTTTTAAAAAATCGTTTAATTTTTAATTATTTTTTGAAA
>JAISDI010000007.1 GCA_031264895.1 Endomicrobium sp.
ACAAGTAATATGGCTGTAAGTTCCGGCGGAGCGGTTTTTGCTGCCGGCAATTCAAATGTAAATTTTACAAGCTCAACGGCGAATTTTACAAGAAATATGGCAATTGGCGGCGGCGCGGTTTTTGCTTATAGCGCTTCAAATATAAATTTTATGAATGCAGCGGTGAATTTTGCAAGTAATACGGCAGTTGGCGGCGGAGCAATTTCCGCTTCTAATAATTCAAATATAAATTTTGCCGGTTCAACGGTGAATTTTACAAGCAATACGGCAGTCGGTGGCGGCGCGGTTTTTGCTTATAATTCAAATATAAACTTTGCGAGTTCAACAATAAATTTTACAAGTAACACGGCAGTAGGCGGAGGCGCGATTTTTGCTTATGGCGCTTCAAATATAAATTTTACAAGCGTAACGGTAAATTTTATAAACAATATGACGGCAGGTTATGAAGGCGGAGAAATTCCTATTGAAGTTGAAGGCAGTGTAGGCGGGGCGGTTTGTGCCGCTGCCGGTTCTAATGTAAATTTCATATACGCAATAGTGAATTTTGCAGGCAATACGGCAAACAGTTCCGCAACAGTGGTTGACGGTATGGGTAGTTCGGGCGGGGCGGTTTATGCTTATGACGGCTCGAATGTAAATTTCACAAGCTCAACGGTGAATTTTGTAAATAATATGGCGGTAAATTCCGGCGGAGCGATCTCTGCGAATATTTCATCAGAGGTAAATTTTACAAGCGCAACGGTGAATTTTACAAACAATGAGGCAGGTCTCGGCGGGGCGGTTTATGCTGCCAACGGTTCGAATATAAATTTTACAAGCTCAACGGTGAACTTTACAAGCAATACGGCAAATAATGGCGGCGGCGCAATTTACTTTGACGCTGCCGCAAGTTTTATTGAGTCCGATATAGTTTTTAGAGGCAATAGATCCGAAATAAACGGCGGAGCGATATATCTCAATGAAAATGGCTCAATAGATTTTGGCAGTTCCGATATAACTGCTGAGGAAAACGTAGCGGTCAGTTCCGGCGGGTTTTTATATTCAACGGGAAACAGAAATATCGATATAAATTTGGATAAGATCCATTTGGCAAGCAATACGGCGGCAGCCGGAGGAACGTTTTACGGGCAAAGCGGAACGACATTTACGTTTACGGCTGCAAATTCAAACATAACAAACAGCAGCGCAAGCCGCGCCGGCGGATACATAGCGCTCGGAGAAAACGGGACAGGAGATTTTAGAAGCACGGTATTGACAGCTTCTGGAAATAGCGCGCAAAAAGGCGGATTTATGTATTTGGCCGGCGCAAATGCATTGTTTGATAAAGCAGAATTTGAAAATAACCAAGCGCAAAAAGGCGGAGCGATAGCATTATTAAACGGCGCAACAATAGAATTTTCGGGCAGTGAAGGAATATTTAGAAACAATACGGCAACAGAATACGGCGGAGCGATATACGCAAACGGTGAAAACGGAAATAATAAAAAAGCGGTGATGTCGGTGTTAAGCGGAAATGTGATATTTGAAGGCAATATTGCAAACGGCGAGGCAAACGATATATATTTGGGAGAACATACAAATTTTGAATTAATAATAGATTCGATCAGCGTAGTCAGTATGGACGGAGGAATAAAGGGAATAGAAAACAGTATATTCACAAAAACCGGACTGGGAAAACTGGAGCTGTCGAATAATTCGATAAATAAATATTACGGAAATTTTAAGATAGAACAGGGCACAGTAGAAGCGGCAAGCGCGGAAATAACATTCGGCAAGCTGGATATAGAAGCCAACGGGATATATAGTTTGATAAACGGCAATGCTTCGCAGTCGACGTATACGGGAGAAACAAATATAAAAGGCACATTGGAAATAGACGCAGATCTGGATACTTATAGAGCGGATATGCTCAAAGCTGCGCTAAACAGCGCAAATGTGGATTTAAAAAGTACGAGCAAATTGAAACTTAATATATATGGAGCAAACAGGAATATCGGCGAGAATGTTATAACTATAATAGAGACGCAAGGTAAAGTGAACGGAAAATTCAGCAATGATCCGTTTGCAGAACTGGGATATGTAAGAGAAATCGGCGGCAAAAATCCTGACCTTGTATATTACGATGACAGGGTCGATATAGTAATGATAAGAGGATCGAATTTTGAAAAGGAATTTGGAAATTTGACGCACAATCAAACTGAAATTGCAAGGAGCGCGGACACAATAACGGCGGGAATGGGGCAGAGAGCCGGACTCAGCGGCGAGTTTTTAGAGGTAATGAATAAGATAGAAAGACTTGAAAGGTTAGAAGAAAAGAAAAGAGCTTTGGACGAGTTAGCAGGCTCGGAAATAGCAAATATATTAAGCGCAGGAGCGTATGGATACGGACATGAAGAAATATTTGAAAGGTTACAGCCTAGAATGAATGAAGATAATAAAATATTAAAGAGTATGTGGGGGCAGGCGTATTCGTATGGACGCGATAATGACAGTGATGAAAATTCGGTAAAAGAATTCAAAATAAGCGGATACGGAATAGGAGCCGGAGCGGATTTAGTAGTTTTGGAAAACAAAATAGCTGGCGTGTACGGATCATATGAAAAAAGCGCCGCAAAGCAGGGAAAAAGCAAGGCAGACATAGAAGCGCTGGGAATAGGATTATACGGCGGGTGGTTTGGAGAGGATGTGGATGTAAAAGCAAGAGTATACGGCGGGAAACTACAGTATAAAATAGACAGAGTATTAGAATTGTTGGAAGAGAGAGCACAAGGAGAAACTGAAGGATATAATGTAAAAATGGATTTGCTTGGGCAATATAATATATGGGTAAACGACGAAATAAGCATATCGCCGTATGGGCATATAAAAGGCGGATATGTAAAAAATTCTGCGATGAAAGATAAAGGAAGAGGCGGAGCAAATATGGAAGTGTACGATGACAGTTACGCGAGGCTGGAAACAAGATTCGGAGTAGGAATAAATTATGCGGCGATAGAGAATTTGGTAGTATACGCAAAGGTGTCGGGAGGATATCTGGCAGCGGGAGAAAGAGCGGAGTACAAGGGAGAATTTATAGATACGGGAGAAGAGATGAATATATGGGGAGCGCAAGGGGGAAAAGCATCTTTCGGAGCGGGAATAGGAGCGGAGTATGAAATAACGGAGAAATGGAGCGTATACGCAAATATAAGCGGAAATTATTTTGACAGCGGTAAAGAGTATTACGGAAATGCGGGAGTTAATTATAGTTTTATGACAGGCAAGAAAGAAAAAGCGGCAGAAGAGAAAGAACCGAAAGAGATAAGAGAAAAGCCGATGACAAAAAAGTATAAGCTCAACGTTGCAAATTTTAGTCCGAATGAATATTTATTGACTGAAGAATCGAAAGAAATAATAGCAAGAGAAGCCAATGAGATAAAGAAATACAGTTACGATTTGATAACGGTGGCAGGTCATGCTGATTCGTCAGAGGATGACGATGTTGAGATGTTATCAAGGAAGAGAGCGGAAAGCGTGTATAAAGAATTTTTGTTAAACGGAATACCTGTAGGGAAAGTAGGATTTATAGGATACGGTTCAAGAATACCAGTTGCGCCAAACGATACGGATGAAGGAAGAGCAACAAATAGAAGAACTGAAATATATATAGAGTGACCCTTATTAATTATTAATTAGTAGTTAGTAATTAGTAATTAACGACAAAGGCAACTACTTAACGACAATAATGACTGTCCCGCAGAATACAATTGTTAATTAGTAATTATAGCAAAACAGCTTAACGTTGTCTCTTTTCTAAAACTTCAGGAATTCCCAATGTGGAAAATCGGAAACTCCTCTTTTTTTAAACCCGAATTCCCCGATTCCAAAAAATCGGAAATTCCCCCTTTTTTTTAAAGGGGGTGGACGCGGAGCGGACGGGGGATTTAGCCAAAGGCTCTGACGGGATATTCCGCAAAGCGCTTATGGTGTATCAACACGGGGCAGGCTGCTAAGGAATTACAGCATTTAATAATATTCGGGTGATGACAACAGTCCCCACACCGTTGTGATTGCGGCCATCCGGAGACAACGTTTAGCTGTTTTGCTATAGTAATTAAGTTATATTTCTTTGATAACAACAAAGGTGGATATATTATGAAAAAAGCATTGATGGTTTTAATTTTATCGTTTGTTATAACGCCTGTTTTTGCAGAAGTTTTTACGCTCGAAAATTTCCTTGAAGAAAGGAGTTCGAATAAAGCGGCGTTCGACGATAAATATTTAAATAAAGATATTGTTCTTGAGGGAAAAATATCAGAAATAGAAACTAAAGAAGGTAAATACTATGCGGCGCTTGGCGCAAAATTAAGCCGCATAATTTTTGTTTTTAATAAAAAAGACGATATTTTAAAGATAAAAATTAATGACAATGTGAAAATTGGCGGAGTATACAAAAATGTTTTAAAGTATAACCGAAAACTTCTTGGCGTACAAACTCTTATAGAGACACCTGTAATAGAAGATTGTAAGGTAATAGAGATATTGGAAGCAGAGCCGCCGGTCGAAAATGAAGGAACAGGTTTTGATGCGTCCGATGCAAGTTTTGAATATCCGTATTATACGGATATAGTAATAAGGAAAGTAAGTAGATTTTGGCCGTTTGCAGAAAGTTCAGAAGGTCTCAGCGCTGTTGTGTATTTTAAGATATTAAAAAATGGAGCCGTTACTGATATAGAAATTAAAGATTCATCAGGTGACAAAGGTTTTAATGAAAAAGCACAAAAGGCTGTTAAGTCAGCCGCTCCATTTCCACCGCTTCCTGAAGGTTATAAAAAAGATTTTTTAGATTTCTATTATGAGTTTAAATAGAAGAAGCAACGTTGTCTTGTAGTTGTAATCGTAATGCAGCAACTGACATAAATATACCATTTGCATTAATATATTGAATTTGGTATAACAGTAAACCTGAAACTTTGCTTTATGCTTTGGCATGAGGCTAAACCCTGTGGGAAAAAGTCCCAAGGGAAACCCAGAAAGGAGGTGTAATCACATGAACTACGAGAGCACATTTATTTGCTCTCCGGAATTGTCCGCAGAAAAAGTGGAAGAACTTACCGGAAAAGTATCAAAAATCATTGAATCTTCAAACGGCGCCATTAAAGCGGTGCAAAAACTCGGCAAAAAAAGACTTGCGTATCCTATAAACAAGTTCCGTGAAGGAAGTTATGTTTATATGGAGTTAAGCGGTAACGGCGAAACGGTTTCCGCGATGGAAAATTTTTTCAAACTTAATGACGGAGTCGTAAGATTTCTTACGGTTAAAGTCGAAAAGAAAAAAGCCGCGTCAAAACCCGAACCGAAAGCGGCTGCTCCGGAGGTAAAACAAAATGAACCAACAGCAGACCAGCCTACGCTTGCCTGAGCAAAACAACGTCATTCTTGTGGGCAGGCTTGTAAGAGACCCCGAGCTGCGCCGCACGTCTACGGGAAAAGCCGTTTGTTCTTTTGACATAGCTATAAGCAGGAGATACAAAGATCAAGCCAGCGGCGAATGGAAAGACGCGGATCCGACTTATGTTCCGATCATTGTATGGGGAGATCAGGCTGAAAGATGCGGCGATCGTTTAAAAAAAGGCGCTCCCGTGCATGTTGAAGGCAGGCTCCAGACAAATAAATGGGAACAGGACGGACAAAAAAGAAGCCGTCTTGAAGTTATAGCTTCAAGAGTACAGTTTCTTTCGATAGTAAAACAGGAATCTGCAATAGTAGGCGCAAAACCGCCGCTTGAAGATTCAAATTATGCGCCCGCGGCTAACATTTCGGGCGACGAAGACGAAGATATACCGTTTTAAACGGTTGGAGGAATAAAATGGCATTTATAAAAAGACCTGCCGGACACGGTTCAAAACCCGGAGCTGAAGGCGCTCCGCGTTCCGGCGGAAAGTTCAAAAAGGGCGGCCCGATAAGAAAAAAAGTCTGCCGTTTTTGCGCTGATAAAGTTGAAATAGATTATAAAAACGTAAGTATGCTCAGCGCTTTTATCACAGAAAGAGGCAAAATTCTTTCGGGGCGCGTAACCGGCACGTGCGCAAAACATCAAAGAGAACTTGATACGGCGATAAAAAGAGCAAGAATGCTTGCGTTAGTACCTTTTACGGTCAATTAATAAAGGCAACGCAGGTACACGGAGGAAACAAATGAAAGTTATATTAAGGTCCGACATTACAAATGTTGGCCGTCAAGGCGAGATAAAAGACGTTTCCGCAGGTTTTGCGAGAAACTATCTTGTGCCGCAGAACCTCGCGATGGAAGCTACTCCCCAGAACATGAAAGTATGGGAAAGAGAAAAAGTAAAGCTTGAAAAGCAGAGGGACGAAATAATAAATAAATCCAAAGAAATCGCTTCCGGAATGGAAGCCGGAGAATTTGTAATAAAAGTTAAAGTCGGAGAAAACGGCAAAGTTTTCGGTTCCGTAACCGGCGCAAATATCGCGCGTATCTTGGAAGAAAAAGGTTTTGAAGTAAATAAAAGGGATATTCTTCTTTCGGACAGCATAAAAGAACTCGGAAATTATGAAATAAGCGTAAGACTTCACCCTGAAGTTACCGCAAAAATAAAACTTTCCGTAATCAGCGAAAAAGAATAATAATTTTATATAATAAAGGTCTGCCGTCAATTGCCGGCAGACCTTATTTTTTTAACGCGGGTATTTAAATGGCAAGCTCAAATATTATAGGAAAAGTACCGCCGCAGGCTATGGACGCGGAAATGGCAGTCATAGGCGCCATGCTTATTGAAAAAGAAGCCATAACCAAAGCTATAGACATAATAAACGAAAAAGATTTTTATAAAGAAATACACGGACAAATTTTTGTTACCGCCCGCGACCTCTACCTTGAAAACCAGCCGGTAGACATAATCACTCTTTCGGACAGGCTCAAAAAAAACGGAATGTTTGCAGAAGCCGGAGGAGCCTCTTATCTTACTTCTCTCATAGATTCCGTGCAGACTGCGGCAAACGTCGAACATTACGCATCAATCATAAGAGATAAATCCATATTGAGGCAGCTTGTTAACGCTGGCTCGAATATAGTTAACGAAGCTTTCAACGAAAAGTATCCTCCTTACGAAGTGCTGGATAAATCTCAGGCGGCATTATTTAATATTTCGCAGCAAAATAACAGCAAAGGATTTTCTAAAGTTTCCGAGCTTGTAAGGCCCGCGCTTAAAAATCTTGAAAAACTTCATTCCGACAAAAGAGACATTCCCGGCCTTCGCACAGGATTTACAGATTTTGACGCGATGACAGCTGGGCTGCAATCTTCCGAACTCATCATTGTAGCGGCGCGTCCTTCTATGGGAAAAACTTCTTTTGCTTTAAATATTGCCGAACACGTGGCTCTTGAAGAAAAAAAGCCCGTCGCGATATTTTCGCTTGAAATGTCAAAAGAGCTTTTAATGATGAGGTTTTTAGCTTCGCTTTCGCGCGTTAACGCTCATAATTTAAGAAAAGGAAGATTTCAGCCGGCGGACTGGAGCAGGCTTACGACTGCCGCGCAGAAAATATCCGAGTCGCCTATTTATATTGACGACAGTTCGGACATAAGCGTCGTAGAACTGCGCGCGCGCGCAAGAAGGCTTGCTACGGAACTGGAAGCAAAAAAGACGCCTTTATCTTTAATTTTGATAGACTATATACAAATAATGCGCGGCTCGGGCAGAAACTCCGAATCCCGCCAGCAGGAAATCGCGGAGATTTCGCGTTCGCTTAAAGGTTTGGCCAGGGATCTAAACGTTCCGGTCATCGCGCTTTCGCAGCTTTCAAGAAAAACCGAAGAGCGCGGAAGAAAAGACAATAAACCCCAGCTTTCGGATTTAAGAGAGTCCGGAGCGATAGAGCAGGACGCCGACGTAGTCGCTTTTATTTACAGAGAAGGCTATTACAATAAAACCGACCCCGACGTAAAAAATTCCGCAACAGTAATAATAGGAAAACAAAGAAACGGCCCCGTAGGCGAAGTGGATCTTGTTTTTGAAAGCGAGTTTACGAGATTTTCCGATAAATCGTCCGTAGGCGGCGATTTTTAGCCGTTAAAAATGAACTCATATTCGAGGTCAATTACCAATGAAAACAAAACCGCCCGAAGCAGTTCCTTCTCTAAGAAGGCAGTCCGTATTTTTCCGTCAAAACTGGGTAGAAGTCGATAAAAGCGATTTTCATTTCAACCTAAAAAAAATCAAAGAGTATCTGGCAAAAGACACAAAGATAATGCCCGTGATAAAAGCGAACGCTTACGGACACGGCGGCATTGCTCTTGCCAAAGAAGCCCAAAAAGCCGGAGTACACAGCATAGGCGTGTCGTCAATAGAGGAAGGGATACAGTTTCGCGAAGCCGCGATAAAAACCAATATTTTGGTTTTGGGAAGCATTTTTCCTTTAAGCAATCTTGCGGTCGCCGTAGCTCATTCTCTCACCCCGACGATTTCCAGTATGGCCGGCGTTATGGCATTAGAAGACCTTGCAATAAGAATAAACAAAAAGCTGAATTTTCATCTTGAAATAGATACCGGTATGGGAAGGGTCGGGGCATTGCCGGACGCCGCCCTTCCGATAATACAAAAAATAGCGCAGACGCCGGAAATAAATATGACGGGTATGTACACGCATTTTGCAGTAGCGGACACGGATCCGGTTTTTACGCAAAAACAGCTGGACGCTTTTTTAAAAGTAGTTAAATACGCAAGAACGAATTTTGGGTTAAAATTTCTTGCTCATGCCGCAAATTCGGCGGCATTGTTTAGAAATAAAAGAAACCATCTTGATATGGTGCGTCCGGGAATAAGCCTTTACGGGCTGAGTCCCTTTAAATATGCCGAAAGATTTGTAACGCTTAAACCGGTTTTGTCGTGGAAAACGAAAATCATTTTGATGAAAAGGGTTCAGGCCGGCTTTTGTGTAAGTTACGGAAGAACTTACGTTACTAACAGAGCTTCCGTCATAGCGACTATTCCGGTTGGCTATGCCGACGGGTACAACAGGCTGCTGTCCAATAAAGGCGACGTTTTAGTGCGCGGCAAACGCTGCCCGATTGCCGGAAGAATTACCATGGATATGACGATGATTGACGTTACGGGCGTTAAAGGCGTGGCGCTGGGCGACGAAGTCGTTTTGGTAGGCGCTCAGGGCAAAGAGCAGATTAAAGCCGACGAGCTTGCAAAGATACAAGACACAATAAATTATGAGGTAACGTGCGCGATATCGCCGCGCGTGCCGAGGATCGTAGTGTAGAATATGACGAAAAAAAACGCAGTCAAAATGAGACGGTTTGCAAGAAAAACAGCCAAAGCGCAGATAGGCATTTTGTATTCTTCGCTTGAAGGCGTAGGGCTTGCCGCGTCAATGACTTTTGAAACTTTTAAATGGATATTTAAAGGCGCGATTCCCATAAAAAATACGGTTTCGCAGATGGTGGAAGTCGGCTGGAGATCTTTCCCGATCATACTTCTTACTTCTTTTTTTACGGGAATGGTTTTAGCTCTTCAGGTAGGATCTTCAACAAGCAACTTTTTTAACGAACCCGTTTATGTCGGCGCGATAACGGGTTTTTCGCTTGTCATAGAACTAGGCCCCGTGCTTACGGCTGTAGTAGTCAGCGGCAGGGTTGGCGCGGCGATTACCGCGGAACTTGGAACAATGAAAGTTACCGAACAGCTTGACGCTTTGTACACGCTGGGAACAAATCCGATAAAATATCTTGCAGTACCGCGTTTTCTTGCTCTCTTTTTCATGTTTCCGCTTCTTGTCGCCCTTGCAAATATTATCGGCATTTACGGAGGCCTTGTAGTAACCGTACACACGTGGAGCGTTCCCACTGCAATTTATTGGAGGGATGTTCTTGAATTTATGGCAATAAGCACGTTTATGCACGGTTTTATAAAATCTTTCTTCTTTGCGCTCATTATAGCGATCATAGCATGTCATAAAGGTTTTAATACCTCCGGCGGCGCCGAAGGAGTAGGCAGATCCACAACAAGTTCCGTAATGATGTCGATGATTTTTATTTTAGTGTCCGACTATTTCCTAACTGCCGCCCTAGTTGCCATGGGAATCAAGTAAAAAGATAATTAGTAGTGAGTAATTAGTAATTAGTAATTGAGGAGCGCTTACGCGTGCAAATAAGAGGTTTGCTTACGCAAACAATTAAAAGGATTTTGTAATTTTTCCGTTTGCCGTTGTCGTAAATGCCCGATTACGAACTTAGGGCATGACGACAAAAATGATTCCACTTGTTTGTCATTCCCGAAGGTTTTTATCGGGAATCCATTTTGTCGTCGTAGTAAATTCCCCTTCTGTGAACTATACTTGACCCACAATTTTGTGAATAATATAGTATTATTTTGGAAAGCACAAAAATGGGGGGTAGAAATGGAAGAAAGATACAGTATGAAGGAAGAATT
>JAISDI010000019.1 GCA_031264895.1 Endomicrobium sp.
ATTTTTATTAAAGAAGTTTTTGTTTTACGACGAAAATGGATCCCCGACAAAGACACTCGGGGATGACGACAAAGAAAAAAATGGTTTTTAGAAATCTCTAATGGAATATTTGGGTTAAATATTGAAAAAGATTTTAAACGATTTGATAGAAGTGAATTTAATTATAAAAATATTACTATTCCAAAGTGTTGCATTTATAAAGATATATATGAATTATAGCCAATAGTTTTTAATTCGGCGATTGGTTTTATATAACAGAAGAGTTAAATCTTTGGGAGTATTTGTTGCATGTGCAAGCCAAAAGGCTTGTAGAAAACTTAATATAATAATAATAGATTATTTGTTGGGGTATAGGAAAGTAAAACTTGCCTATGCAGGCTGGATAGATAAAATCTATAAGGCTTCTTACAGTCAATCGAATAATCGCCTATTTATTCGTAAACAGGCTGAGGCAGTGATTATATGAGTTACTGTAATATTTACTCTCTCTAAAATCCAATGCATATGTTCCTACTCTTTTCCTACCCTTGTCTAATCATATTATTTTTATACATTAGAGATAATCTTAAATTGTTTTGCTATAGATATCACTACATAAAAATGAGAATCGAGGATGGCATTCTCAACATTCACCATAAGATATACGCTTTCGCGATTTGAGACTTTTGCGGCGGGATTTTACATTAAATTATTTCATAAAGCGGGACATGATTGAGTTTGAAACGTAGACCATGTCTTTTGGGAGTTTTATTCTGCCGTCTTCATTTATTAGCTTGTGTTCATTTAAAAGCTCTTGAAGAGCGGATTTTATGGACTCTTTTTTGAAGTCGTTTATATTTACGCCTTCGTCAAGAAGGCGAAGGCCTAGCATTATGGTTTCGGATTCGCGGGTTTCTTCGTCTATATAGTCGTCTTCTTGCTTAACTGACATGCCTTTTGCCGTAAGTTCCATGTATTTTTCGATGTTTACGATATTTAAATATCTGAAATCGTTTTCATATCCGGCGGCGCCGGCGCCTAACGCTATGTACTTAAAATTACGCCAATAATTGCCGTTGTGTACTGATTGGCTGCCTGGTTTTGCCCAGTTTGATATTTCGTAGTGGTCAAAACCGTTATCGGCTAAAATTCTGACGGCTGTTTCGTACATTTCTCTTTGCAAATCCTCATTAACGCAAACGCCTGAATTGAAAAAAGGAGTGTCTTCTTCAATGCTTAAAGGATAAAGGGAAATATGAGAACAGCCAAACCGCACAGCTTTGTTCAAATTATTTTCCCAATCAGCTATTGACTGCTGCGGCAAACCGTAAATCAAATCCAGATTGAAATTGTCAAATCCGGCGTTTAAGGCCGCTTTATATGCTCTCTCGAACATTGAAAAATCGTGGACTCTTCCTATTTTTTTCAACATTTCATTATTGACGGACTGAAGACCCATGCTAAGCCTGTTTACGCCTGCTTTTTTAAGAATTTTAAGTTTAGCTTCGGTAGTAGATTCGGGATTTAGTTCGAAAGTAAACTCTTTTAATGAGCTTGTATCGAAATTATCGTTTATGGAATCAAGAAGTTTTGAAATTTGTTTTTCGGAAAGAACCGAAGGCGTTCCGCCTCCTATATAGGCGGTATTGATTTTTTCGTTTTTATAGCGTCTGCAATGAATAGATAAAGCTTCTGCGTATTGAGAAGCCGTATGTTCATTGTATCCTACGGAAAAGAAATCGCAGTAAAAACATTTTTGTCTGCAAAATGGTATGTGGACGTATAATCCCTGCATATTATAAAAATTATAAAAAAAAGCGCCGATTTTTATTTCGGCGCTTTTTTTATTTTTATTTTTCAACCTTCGTAAGCTTCAACGGATCTTTAAAAAGTTCCGCGACGCCGCCTATTGAAGCCGTAACTCCGGCAGTTTCAAGAGGCAAAAATATTTTTGTGGCTTTTCCGTCGGCAACTTTGGACAGCGTCTCAAGATATTTTATCGCTATAAGATCGTTTGTAGGTCTGCCGGAATGGATCGCATCGTAAACTACTTCAATTTGGTATTTTTCCGCTTCGGCGACTTTTCTGATAGCTTCGGCTTCGCCTAACGCTTCAAGAACCTGTTTTTCTTTTATCGCTTCGGCCTCGAGAATAACGGCCTGTTTTGCGCCCTCGGCTTTTAGAATCGCGGCCTGTCTTAAACCTTCCGCTTCCAAAATATTCGCTCTTTTTTCTCTCTCGGCTTTCATTTGTTTTGACATGGCGTCGGTAATGTCTCTGGGCGGATCGATTTTTTGTATTTCCACTCTCGTAACTTTGACGCCCCATTTGTCCGTAGCTTCGTCCATGACTATTCTAAGCTGCGTATTTATTTTTTCTCTGGACGTAAGAGTGCTGTCTAATTCCATATCGCCTATGACGTTTCTTAAATTTGTCTGGGCAAGTTTTAAAGCCGCAAGAGCAAAATTAGCGATATTGTAAACCACTCTGAAAGGATCGGTTATTTGAAAATAAATAATAGCGTCGACAACTACCGTAACGTTATCTTTAGTTATAACGCTTTGAGGCGGAACGTCTATGACCTGTTCCCTCATGTCTACTTTTCTCAAGTTCTGAAAAACGGGAATAATGATCGCAACTCCCGGGTCTTCAGTTTTACTGTATTTTCCCAAAGTTTCAACAAGTCCTTTTTCATGCTGCCTTACGATGTTTATACCGCTTGCAATCAGTATAATGACAAGAAACATAATTACTGCGATCAATGCAAATACTCCGCTGCCCATAAAAGCCTCCTTAAATCTTCTTTTTATTTCTTTCTTACTATAAGCCTCGTTCCCTGAACAGAAACTACTTCAACCGCGCTTCCTTTTTCAATTTCTCCGCTCTCGGAGAACGCGCTCCATATTTCGCCCATGACTTTAACAAAACCCTGCGACTTTTCGGAAATGTTTTCCGTAACTACGGCTTCTTTTCCTATTATCTCGTCAATATTCGATTTTTTAGAGTCGGCGGTTTTCATATATTTTTTTAGAAGAGGCCTTATAAACGACACCGATACTATCGACACAACGGAAAATATTGCCACCTGAATCCATATTCCGGCTCCAAAAGCAGAAGCGATTCCCGCAAAAACGGCTCCTACCGCAAGGCATGAAAAGAAAAACAAAGATGTGGTGACGATTTCAAGAATTACAAGAATAACGGCGGCAATGATCCATATTATCCAGCTCATAACCCCTCCTTTTTATATCAATCTTATGCGTTTCAAAGGCCAGTATAGAAGTAAAGCTTTTCCTTTTATATATTTGTCCGGCAGCGGCCCCCAGAAACGCGAATCAAAAGAATAGTCTCTGTTATCGCCTACCATCATGTACGAATCGCCGGGAACGGTAACCGGGCCGAAATTATCTCTCATAAAAGTCGGGGGAATCGTGGTAAATTTTCCGTTTTCCCATGCCTGCTGGTATTCGCTTTCGTCATTAAATAAATTAAAACTTTGAAAAACCGACGGGTCGGCAAGACTTACATAAGACTCATCAACGGGAACTCCGTTGACAAAAAGTTTTTTATCTTTTATTTCAACCACATCTCCCGCAACGGCAACGCATCTTTTGATATAATCTTTTTTAATCCCCGCCTCTCTCTCCGATACTGTCAAAGCTTCAGGGGGGCATTTGAAAACTACTATATCGCCTCTTGAAATTTTTTTCAAGGCAAAAATTCTTTTACCGTCGCTGAAAGGCACGTGAAAACCGTATATAAATTTGTTTACAAAAAGATGATCTCCTTCCAAAAGAGTCGTCCTCATGCTTCCCGACGGAATTTTAAATGCCTGAATAAAGAAAAACATTAAAAATGACGCTATTATAAGAGCAGACCATGCCGTATCAACCCATGAATAAACGTTTTTATAAAACTTGTTTGAAGCTATGGCGGCAAACCTGTTCTTTAACATCAGCATGAACATTGCCACGCAAAAAAGAATACAACCCGCGATAAAAAGCTTAACTTCCATTTTTTCTCTCCTGAACTGAAATCGATTATTGACTGTGTCTGTAAAAAAAATATTCTGCCAGCATTGCTATATGGGAATTAACGGCAACGACAAATCCCCCGTCCGCAAAGTCGCGGACACCCCCTTTAAAAAAGTGGGAATTACGGCTAACGGCAAAAAGCAAAAATGGATTCCCGATTACGACTCTCGGGAATGACTGTCTCTGTACGCTGTGTCATGACCGAAATCTGTAATCGGGATCCATGTTAATATCGAAATCATTTTTATCCATGTATGACTACAGTTACAACGGCAAAGACAAACAACAACCACCCCGTCAGATACTTCGTATCTGCCACCCCTCCGTAGAGGGGAATTAACGACAAGGAGTGAATCTCCCCCAGCGGGAGCTGGGGGCTTCCCCCCATTACGATTCTCGGAGTTCAGAAAATCTGAACCCGCCACTTCATCCACCAGCAGGAGCTGGTGGGTTTAGAAGGCTTACTAAAGGGGCGCGGCCTTTCTAAATCACCGCGCGCAAGCGCTAGTCGTCTATTTTCAAAACTGCGATGAAAGCTTCCGGCGGAATTTCTACCTTGCCGAACTGCCTCATTTTGCGTTTTCCTTCTTTCTGTTTTTCCAGCAGTTTCCTTTTTCTTGTTATATCGCCGCCGTAACATTTTGCCAAAACATCTTTTCTTACGGCTGAAATGGTTTCTCTGGCGATTATTTTATTGTTAACTCTTGCCTGTATCGGAATTTCAAACATATGGCGCGGAATTATTGCGCGCAGTTTTTCCGTGAGATAATGCGACGCCGTCTGCGCTTTGTCTTTATGCGTTATGATAGTAAAAGCGTCGACGACTTCGCCGTTAATCATAATTTCCAGTTTAACCAAATCTCCGGGCTGCGGCTCTATATGCTCATAATCGAAAGATGCGTATCCTTTTGAAACGGATTTCAGCGCGTCATAAAAGCCGACTATTATTTCAGCAAGAGGCAGATGATATTTTAACACTATTATTTTCGTATTCAAATATCTCATTTGAACCTGTTTTCCTCTCCTTTTTTGGCATAAATCCAAAATAGCGCCGAGATAATCGCCCGGACAGATAATGGTCGCTTCGACATAAGGTTCCCAAATTTCCGAGATATCGGAATTGTTCGGAAATTTTGCCGGATTGTCTATAATCAAATTTTGGTCTTTAAGCGTTTTAACTTTATAGACAACGTTAGGAGCCGTCACCAAAAGGCTCAGCCCGAACTCTCTTTCAAGCCTTTCTTTAACTATTTCGAGATGAAGCGAACCTAAAAAGCCGCACCTGAAACCAAAACCCAAAGCTACGGACGTTTCCGGAAAGAATACAAGAGACGAATCCGAAAGTCTCAATTTTTCTAAAGCGCTTTTTAAAGCGTCATAATCGGAAGTACTGTTTGGGTACAAGCCCGCAAAAACAAAAGGATGTATTTCTTTATATCCCGGATGCGGATTTTTCGTCGGGTTTACGCTGTCGGTTATCGTGTCGCCGATTTTTATGTCGTGTATATCTTTTATTCCCGCAACCATATAGCCGACTTCGCCCGAAGATAAACTGCCGGCTTCAACCGGCCTTATTATCATATATCCGACCTCCAAAACGTCATATTCGACGTCGGAAGCTATAAATCTTATTTTCATGCCTTTGCGTATTATCCCGTCAAAAACTCTTATTATGACTATGACGCCTCGGTATGAATCGTAAAACGAATCGAAAATAATTGCGGACAGCGGCTCGCTCAAGACAACTTTAGCGGGCGGAATGTTTGCAACTATCGAATCCGTTATTTCGCTTATTCCTATGCCTTCTTTCGCGCTTGCAAGTATTGGATCCGCGTCTACGTCCAAACCTTCTTTCATCTGTTCATAGGCGCTGTCAACGTCGGCCGTAGGCAAATCGATTTTATTTATGACGGGAATTATTTTAAGGTTAGCGTTTTTTGCAAGCATTGTGTTTGCAAGCGTCTGCGCTTCAACGCCCTGCGTCGCGTCTATTACTAAAAGAGCGCCTTCGCATGCGGCAAGCGCTCTTGAAACTTCGTAAGTGAAATCTACGTGTCCGGGTGTGTCTATCAGATTTAAAATATATTTTTTTCCGGATTTATCGGTATAATTCATTCTTACGGCTTTGGCTTTAATCGTAATTCCTCTTTCTCTTTCAAGCTCCATTCCGTCAAGAATCTGCTCCTTCATTTCTCTTTTGGATATTGTTCCGGTATATTCAAGGAGTCTGTCGGCCAAAGTGCTTTTTCCGTGATCGATGTGCGCAATAATACAAAAATTTCTTATGTTGGACATTCTTTTTCGTTTCCCCGCCGCTTAGTATCTTTCTTTAAATTTTAATCTTTTCATAATCTTAGATATCGACTCTTTATCTTCGCATTTCAAAATCTGTTCCGCCGCCATTTTAGATTCTTCGTAGGAAACGCTTCTTATAATTTTTTTAATTTTAGGAATCTGCGCCGGAGAAACGCTGAATTCGTCAAGGCCCATACCCAAAAGCAGCATGGTATAATACGGATCGCCCGCCATTTCCCCGCACATACCGACGTCTATTCCGGCTTCGTGTCCCGCGTCGATTATTCTCTTTATAAGCCTTAAAATCGCCGGATGGGAAGGATCGTATAAATGCGTAACGTTCTCGTTTACCCTGTCGACCGCAAGAGTATATTGAATGAGATCGTTTGTGCCTATAGAAATAAAATCAAGCTCTTTTGCCAAAACGTCGGCGATAATTGCCGCAGAAGGAACTTCTATCATAGCCCCAACTTCTATATTTTCGTCAAACTTTATATTTTCCGAGCGAAGATTTTTTTTAACTTTCTCGAGTATTTTGTTTGCTTCCCTAAGCTCTTCCACGCCGGAAATCATCGGGTACATCAGCCTTATTTTGCCTTCCGAAGAAGCTCTTAAAATGCCTCTGAGCTGGTCAATAAATATTTCCGGATATTTCAGGCAAAGCCTTATGGCGCGCAAACCCATGAAAGGATTTTGTTCTCTTTCCATGCTCAAAAATCCGAGATTTGTAAGTTTATCGCCGCCCAAATCTATGCTTCTGACAATAACGCCGTAAGGCATCATCATTTTAGAGACTTTCATATAACTCTGATAATGTTCTTCTTCCGAAGGCATGGCGCTGCGGTTAAAAAACATAAATTCGCTTCTATAAAGCCCTATGCCGCTTGCGCCGTTATTTATGACGGATTTTACTTCGTCGGCATTGTCAATATTCGCAAGGAGCTGAACCGTATGTTTATCGACTGTTTCCGCCGGCATATCTTTAAGTTTGGCAAGTTCTTTGCTTTTTGCCGACTGTATGTCAAGCTCTCTTTTATAATTGGCTATCGTTTCTTCCGTGGGATTTAATATTACGATACCTTGATTTCCGTCGACAATGATCACGCTTCCCGACAATGCGTTTGCCGAAATGCTTCTTAAACCTACAACCGCGGGTATTTCAAGGCTTTGCGCCACTATCGCCGTATGGGAAGTTTTGCCGCCAATATCGGTAGCAAAAGCTTTGACAAAATTTTCCCTGATCGCAACGGTATCGGCAGGCGTAAGATTATGAGAAACTACTATCGACTCTTTATCGATTTTTGAAAGAGGTTTTTTCTCTTTGCCCAGCAGATTTCCGAGTATTTTTTTTGTGACGTCCTGTATGTCCTGTTTTCTCTCCCTGAAATAATCGTCTTCTATCGCGTCAAAAGAACGTATTATTTTGTCCAGCACTTTAAATACCGCATATTCGGCGTTTACGCCGTCGTCAACCATTTTAACGACGTCTTTTTTCATTACAGGGTCGTCAAGGATCATTATATGCACATCGGCTATTTTTGCATAATTTTCGCCTAAAACGCTGTTAATTTTTTGATACGTAGTTTTCAGTTCGGCTCTGGTTTTTTCAATGGCTTCGTCCAGACGCTTTAATTCTGCGGCGCGGGCATTTTTCGGAATTTCTTTGTGTATGAGACAGTACTCGTCGTCTTCAAGAAGAAATACTTTACCGATGGCTATACCGGGAGAAGCCGCAACGCCTTTTAAAATAATGTTTTTCTTTGATAACGACATACATTCTCCTATTTATTTTCTTGAAATCCCGAATCGAAAAGAGCTTCTATGGACTGTAAAACTTCGCTTTCGTCCGGCCCTTCCGCTACAAATTTAAGTTCGCTTCCCATGGCGGCTGCAAGAGTCATCACGCCCATAATGCTTTTGGCGTCGACTTCAAAATCGTCTTTCAAAATTTTGACATTCGATTGAAATTTCGAGGAAGTCTGCACAAGCATGGCGGCAGGCCTTGCATGAATACCCATTTTGTTTGAAACTTTAATAATTTTCTCTTTCATTTCATAATCCTAAATATGACATTAAAACGCACAATAAAACTACGCTGTAAAACATAAAAGTGGCGCTCATTCGTCCAAAAATTATTGATACGACAAGCACAATACCAAATACGAACGCATCCGGTATGGCGGGCGTCAAAAAGTTAGTATGTACGGCCGAAAAACCAAAAATCTTAAAATAAAAAACTAAAGACGCAATTACAAGAAGAAAACCCGTATATCTGGCCATGTCTCCCAAAAATTTTATTTCCAGTTTGGGAACTACGGCAAGCATTTCTTTGTCGAGCTTAAAACTTATAGAAAGGAACCAATATCTCGCCGGTATATGCACGCAGTTATAAGTAAACAAAAAAATAAACGGCACTATCCAGCTGTAAGACGGATCCAATACTTTTGAGAACAATATCACAAAAAAAATGCTTAAAAATGCCGTAAACGGACGTAGCGTACCCCAAAAAAATGAATCGCCTATCGCCGCCAAAGGCCCCGCCATAACGCTTTTTATAAAATTAGTGTCGGGAAGTTTTTCCGCAGCGGCTTCTTTTGCGGCTATTTCTTTTTCGGCATTTGCCGTTATGGCAATTATTATGTTTGCCATATAGGGATGCGTATTAAAAAAGCCGGTATGGCGCATTAAAGCTTCTTTTCTTCTGTCAGGATTTAAATAAACTTTATCCAGAAAAGGTTTCAAAACAAAAAGAAAGCCTATGTTTTGCAGCCTCTCAAAATTCCATAAGGACTGTATAAAAAAAGTTTTAAGAAACATTTTCCCGTATACTTTAAACATGCTTACCTTTTGATAAAAGGAATTCTTATATTTTTAAAATTATATATTACCGACCCAAACCCCAAAATCGGCAGAAGATACCATGCCTTTTTTAATCCCGCTATGACAAATGCCGGCATCTGCAAATATATCAATTGAAATATCACGCCGCCCAAGAACATAACTATAAGATAAAAAACAAAAGCTCTCAATATAAATAAAAACAAACTTACGAATATTCCCGTATTAATTCTATGTTCTTTGCCTTCCCGAATACCTTTCTCAACCCATCTCATAATACCGATATTGAGATTTCTTCCGTTAATATCTATCTCTTTATAGAAATAAGCGAACGGAATTGAAAATAATAAAGCGCATATCGCCGCTTCATGTATTGAGGGATAATATTTGCATGCCCAGAAAGTTGCATTTATGCTTATCGACGCAATATCGATAGGCACCGCAGTTCCGAGAGGGATAGCGTTTATCCACACCATCTCTACTATCATTCCTATCCAAAGACCCGTATTTATGTCTCCCATCAGATAGCCGAATAAAGGAGCGCAAAAAATGGGACGGCATATCATAAATTGTCCGAATGCCGTAACGTCCGCGCTGCACAAAGCGGCAATTATGGCAAAAATTACGGTACTTTCTATAATCATATTTTTATATTTACCGCCGTTTCCATCTCGAATTTAAACGATTCGTCCGGATTTAAAGATTTCCTTATCAACGGTATGGCAGCGGTTCCCTGATAAGTTTTTTCATACCCGTTTTCCGAATTTGAAACGGTCTCTATCGGAGAAACCCACATATCGCATTTTTCCGATAATTTAATTTCTACTTCGATCTTAAAAAAATCATCATACCTTTTCCAGACGGACACGTCTTTTAAATCGGCATTATCGTCACCGGTTTTTGAAGAAAAAGCAAAAACCTGCTCCGGAGCAAAACACAAGTCAACCGGCTGCGGCGAAATATTTTTTATATCATAGATTACAGAATATCCCGATAGAGAAGGAATTATCGTTTTGACCAATTTTACGTCGGTTCCGGCAACTTTACCGCATCTTTCCAATATAAGCTTCGAAGAAGAGATTTTCGCTTTATATTTTCCCAAAACAAAATCCCCTTCTTCCTTAAATCTCGCAAAAGCAAAATCTTCATGCTTTGTATCATTTGCAATAAAATGATCAGCTAAAGAAATTCTCCTGTGCCAATCGTATGAAAGATATTTATCAAGGCCGGCTTCTTTTACTTTGACTTCATTACCGTGGATAGTATGAACTTCCTGTTCATTGTCATTTGCTATAACTGCGTTTGCAATATTATCCCTAAGCCTGTTGTGATAAGATTCGTACCGTCTTGTGAGCGTGTCAAGAAGGTTATGGTTTATTTTTAAAATGTCGAACTCAAAAATCCCGCCGCCCAGCTCGGCTTTAACGTATATATTATGAGTTTTACTTTCATATAAATATTCTTTTTGCGCATCGCAGTCAAAATCAAAAGCCGTCCATGCAGAACGCTTTAGAAAAGACTTATTGTAAATATTTTCGGCTTTCAGCAAAGAATTGTAAACCGCGTTTCTTAAATGAGGCAAATACAGCCCGCCAAAAACCCCGTGCCAGTAAGCGCAGTTGCACTGTCCGGCGTACAGACTGTCCAAAGCTTTTTCGGTAAAAGGCTTTTTGTTGTCGACGTATTTTTTTACTTTATTGCTGACATATAACATTTTTTTATGCATATTGTTCGATTCTTCGTATTTGCTCAAAAAATTACGCCAAAAACCGCCGCGTAAAAACGCTTTCGCTTCATTGTCGCCGCCGTATCTTGCCAAAACGTTTTCAAACTTTTGCTGCGCGTCCGAAGGAAGCGCCCATTCCGACATTTCAAAATACGAAGCGCACGGAAGATAAACTCTTCCGGAAGACTTCCTAGTTTTCAATATTTCCGAAAAACTCGCCGTCTCGGCAATATCAGAGTTTTCTTCAATGGCGGTAAGAAAATTTTCAAGCCATCCGTTTTCATAAACGTGTTTATTTGTTCCCGGCCACATTCCGAACTTTTCTCCGTCGTCCGCCATAACCAAAACGTGATTTGAATCGTCCTGTATGGCTGCAACGCTTTTGAAGTAATTTATAGTATCTTCAACATTTTGAAACGGAATTAAATATCTGAGCTTCTGACTTATCGGGAAAATATTTAAAAGACAGCCTTGCTCTTCCGTCGTATAATAACCTTTCAAGCTGTCCGTATCCATTCCCGCGGCGGCAAAATGAGCGTCGTCAAGCACGGTATACTCTATGCCGGCCTCGCATAATACTTTTGCAAAACCCGGTTCCCAGACCCTTTCGGCAAGCCATGCGCCGTTTGCTTCTTCACAGCCGAACTTATTTTTTAAATAGCATGTAAGCTTTTTTATTTGCCCTATTTTATCTCTGTCCGGGATCGCGGCCATTATCGGCTCATAGTACCCGCCGGAAAGAATTTCCAAATTTCCCGTCGAGACAAGTTTTTTTACGTTTTTTATATAATCGGGGTGTTCTTTTGAAATGTATTCCCAAAGCATGCCGCTTGCATGTATGCTCCATCTTATTTTCGGATGTTTAAGCATAACCTGCATAAAAGGTTTATATGAAACCTGATAAGCTTTTTCAAAAACCCAGCCGAAATTTCCTACGGGCTGGTGATTGTGAGTACAAAAAATAAAATTTACTTTGCTCATTTTGATTATCCGTTATTTAATCTGCATTCTTTTTCAATTACCGTAAAAACGTCTATTCTGTCGTCGGCTGGCAAAACTCTTCCTTCTATTTCAATGCCTTTACGGTGGATTTTTTCCAGCGCTTCAATGTCTTTCTCGTCTACAGACACATTGCAAAGAAGCTGTTTTTTTCCGTTTGTAAAATGCATTCCGCCCACGTTTACCGATTTGACGCCTACGCCGTTTTCTATCATATCCAAAACGTCCGACGGATTGGAAAAAAGAAACATCGTTTTCGGTTTATCATATTTTCCGTCTAAAGCGTTTCCGGAAACGTCTTTTATGGTTTCTATTTCAAGGTCTACATTACTCGGAACGGCCATACTCAAAAGCATTTTCTGCATTTGATCGTTTGCGACTTCGTCCGACACAACTACGATCTTGTTTATGTTTATAACTTTGAGCCACCCCTGAACTATTTGCCCGTGCACAAGGCGGTCGTCAATTCTTATAAGTTCAATCGTCATAAACAAACGCCCCTTTTATTTCATTCTGCTAAGCAGCAGCTTTTTTACGTTAATTACGCTTTTTTGTCCGTCGATAAAAACTTTATCGGCAAGTTCCGAAACATTTTTTACGGTCTTGCATGCAAACGCCGCCGACAATACCATAGGAAGATTTACTCCGGCCAAAACTTCCGTATTGAACTCTCTGCACATAGGCGCCGAAGCGTTGCACGGCGTTCCGCCTATCATGTCGGTCAAAATCAAAACTCCGTCTTCGCCGCCTATGCTTTTTAACAAAGCCTCGATTTTTGACTGCATGTTAGCCAAACTGTCCTGATCGTCTCTGTTTAAAGCGTAAATATTAGGCTGTTTTCCGGCTATCATCTCGGCGGAATTCAAAAGCTCGCGGGCAAGTTCACCGTGAGCGACAATAACAATTTTAATCATTTTTTGTTTTCCTCAATTATTTTGATTAAAGCTTTTGCCAATTTGAAACTGTCATGGCGCGCATAAATTTCGTCAGAAAACAAGCTTGTTTTTACCGTTTTTATTTTTACTCTGTCCGCTTCGACCTGATAAGAGCCGCTTTTCTTATATCTTGCGGCAACTTTATCTGGAATTTTGCCGCGGTTCATTACAATGCAGTCAATAATTCCTTTGTAAGAATGTTCTTCTATCGCGTTAACGTGGTCTGAAAGTTTATAATCTTTTGTTTCTCCGGGCTGCGTCATGATATTGCACACATATATTTTATAGGCGCCGGACGCTTTTATCGCGTCAACTATGCCGTCTACCAAAAAATTAACTATTATCGAAGTGTATAAAGAACCGGGACCAAAAATCATAATGTCGGCATTTTTCAAAGCTTCCAGCACATCGTGAGCCGCCGGAGGCAAAATAGGCGACAAATTTATTTTTTTGATTCTGTCATTTGTTTTTGATACGGAACTTTCGCCTTTTATTATTTTGCCGTTCTCAAGTTCTGCTTCCAGCGTAACGCTTGAAAGAGTTACCGGCAGCACTCTTCCCCTTATAGCCAGCACCTCTCCGCTTTTTGCTATGGCATTGTCAAAACCGCCGGATATGGCCGACATTGCGGTCAAAAATAAATTGCCGAAAGAATGCCCCGCTAAGCTTCCTTTTTCGGGAAATCTGTATTGAAAAAGTCTGGACATCAGGCTTTCTTCTTCTGAAAGAGAGACTAAACAGTTTCTTATGTCTCCCGGGGGCAGCACCCCAAGTTCGCTTCTGAGTATGCCAGAACTGCCGCCGTCGTCGGCAACGTTGACAATAGCCGTGATATCGCCGAAATATTTTTTCAGTCCTCTTAAAAGCGTTGACAGACCGCTGCCGCCGCCTAAAGCCGCAATGTTTAAATTTTCCACGTTATTTCCCGCGCAAAATATCTCTGTGACTGACGTTTACTTTATATCCTTTATTCTTTAAAAAAGCAGCAAGCTCTTCAGCCGTAAATACGGATCTGTGTCTTCCGCCGGTACAGCCTATCGCTATCGTAAGATAGCTTTTTCCTTCTTTAATGTATCCCGGCAAAGTTTTTTCTATAAGTTTTGAGAATATATTAAAGAAAGATAAAAACTCTTTCTGTTTTTTTATATAATTTTTTACCGCTTTGTCGCACCCCGTTTTAAATTTCAGTTCGTGAACATAATTTGGGTTGGTAATAAAACGCACGTCAAAAACTATGTCCGCATCCGAAGGAATTCCGTATTTGTAACCGAAAGAAACCGCCGAAACGCTTAAACTTTCTTTTTTTGCCACAGTTTTTGTAAACTTCGAAATTCTGTCTTTAAGCTCGCCTATCGTCATATTGGACGTATCGATAACTTCGTCGGCTATGGCAAAAATTTTATCTATTATTTTCCTTTCAAGCTCTATGCCTTCCGCTACGGATTTTCCTAACGGGTGTTTGCGGCGCGTTTCCGAATACCTTTTTATAAGAACGTTTTTATCGGCATTGAAAAAAATAATTCTGTAATCTATTTTTTTGCTTTTAAGTATTTCAAGAATGTCAACGATGGAACTTATCGACTTGCCCGCCCTTGCGTCTATGCTCATCGCCACATTTTTATACTTCTCGGGATTTTTAAGGCATATATCGATAAAATCTCCCGTCATTTGAAGCGGCATATTGTCGACGCATACAAAACCCAAATCCTCAAAGATTTTAAGAGCCTGACTTTTTCCCGCGCCGGACATGCCGGATACTATATAAAATTTTGTCTTCATGCTTTTTCTTTTGACGAAATGATTTTTTGAAGCTTGCAACTCAAGTCTTTTGCCGTAAAAAGTCCTTTATTTTTAAGTCTCTGATTCAGGCTTGCGGTTTCAACCAAAATAGCGAGATTTCTTCCCGGCCCGACGGGGATTATCACTTCCGGAACGCTTACCCCCAGTATGTCCGTAAAATACTCGTCAATTCCCACTCTTTCGTACTTTTTAACAGACTCCCACTCTTCAAGTTTTATTACAAGTTCGATATGGGATTCGTCGAGAATATTTCCTATGCCGAAAAGATTTCTTACGTCAATAATACCTACGCCTCTTACTTCTATCAAATGTTTTGTAATTTCCAGACCGCTTCCGACTAAAGCGCGTCCCGATCTTTTTTTTATGTCAACTATGTCGTCGGCAACAAGCATATGTCCTCTTTTCACGAGTTCAAGCGCGCATTCGGATTTTCCTATTCCGGCCTTTCCCACTAACAGCACGCCCAAACCGTATACGCTTGTCAAAACCCCGTGCAGTTTTATCGAGGGAGCAAGTTTGCCGTCAAGGTAATAACTCAAATCGCCTATAAACGCCGACGAGTTTAAAGTCGTTTTTATCAGGGGAACTTCAAGGTCGGAAAACACCTTTACCATAAATTCGGAAGGTTTCAAATCTCTAGTCAAAATACAGCATGTCGCGTTCTTATGCGAAAAAATCTTTTGCATTAGTTCAAACTGTTTTTCTCCCGGAAGAGAACTTAAATAAGTATGTTCGCTTATGCCTATGACCTGCGTTCTCTCGTAAGGAAAATGTTCAAAATATCCCGTAAAAGCAAGACCCGGCCTGCTGATGTCAGCCACCGTTATTTTTCTGTTCAAGCCGCCTTTGCCCGCCAAGAGTTCAAGTTTTAAATCTTCGCTCTTTTCTTTCAGAAGAGTTCCTACGTCCAGAAAAGGCATTAATACGCATCCTCTTGCTGAATAATTTTTACTATTTCTTCTTTTGTTTTGGCTTCTCTTATGGCCTGTCTCAAGAATTTATCTTTAAAAAGCCTTGATATTCTCGATAAAGCTTTTAGATGCTGTCCCGCTACTTCGACGGGGCCGACCAAAAGAAAAATTATATGCACAGGTTCTCCGTCAAGAGAATTGAACTCGATTCCTTTGCGGGAAATTCCGAGCGCTCCAACCTGTTCCTGCAAAACGTCGGTCTTTCCGTGCGGAATTGCAACGCCCTGTCCTATGCCAGTTGAGCCGAGTTTTTCGCGCTCTAAAACAACTTCAATGATCTCGTCCGTCTTTTTGACTTTTTTGGTAGCCTTCAACATCTCTACAAGTTCGACAATCGCCGACTTTTTGTCAGTGGCCTTCAGTTCTACGGTGATTGAGTCCGAGCTTAAAAAATCCATAATCTTCATTTGTTAGCCTCCGCTGCTTTTCTTAATAATAAAATTAATAATTTTATGTTAAATCTCGGGTTCAAGCAAAACAAGAGAACCGCTGTCATTGCGGTACAATGCGTTTACTTTATCCGTTTTATTATTTAAAAACATATAAACTCTGTATCCGAGTAAATCCATTTCGCCGATGGCTTCTTCTATGCTTACGGGTTTTAAGTCAAAACGTTTAATTTCAGAAATTTTAGTCCTTGAATCTTCCATCGAATCGTAAGAAAAAACTTCCACAAGGGAACTTTTCTTTTCTTTTGAGACTTCAAGATTCTCTTTTCTGTGTATTTTCGAGATTTCTTTCTGTTTTCTGAGTTGTTTGTCCAGTTTGTCTACCGTGAGGTCTATCGAGGCGTAAAGATCGGGAGACTGCTCTTTTGCCCTGAAAGTCATTTTTCCTACGTGAAAGTTAACTTCCGTTATCTGTCTGCTTTTTTCTACGGACAAAATAACGTGAACCCAAACATCGTCTCCGTCAAAGAATTTGCCGGATTTCGAAACCTTTTTACGCACATAAGAATCGATTGCGCTGGTAAGCTTGAGATGTCTTGCCGTAATGTTGATCTGCATTTTATGTCTCCTTTTATATCAAATTCTTTTGCTGATTTCAACGCTTTTACATCTTAAAATTTTCGCCGAGATAGACTTTTTTCGCCTTGGGATTTTCAAGGAGTTCTTTGGCATTGCCCTCTAAGAGTATCTTACCTTCATAAATTATATACGCTCTGTCTATAATTTCAAGGGTTTCCCTTACATTGTGATCGGTGATCAATATACCAAGCCCTCTTGTTTTAAGTTTTGCTATTATTCCTTGAATATCAGAAACTGTAATAGGGTCTATTCCGACAAAAGGTTCGTCAAGAAGCAAAAATTTCGGGTCGTTTACCAAAGCTCTTGCAATTTCAAGCCTTCTTTTTTCGCCGCCGGAAAGAGTAATACTGAGCTGCTTCCTGAGCTTTGTAAGCCCGAAATCTTCAAGCAGGCCGTTGACTTTCTCCTTTTGCTCTTTTTTTGAAATGTTGAGCATTTGGGCAATTGCGGACAGATTATTCTCCACAGTAAGTCCTCTGAATATCGAAGGCTCCTGTGAAAGATAGCCTACCCCTGCCCTTGAGCGCTGGTACATCGGCCAATTTGTTATTTCTTTATCGTCAAGATAAATGCTGCCGTCGTATGGTTTAATCAATCCTACCGTCATATAAAATGTCGTCGTTTTTCCGGCGCCGTTAGGGCCTAAAAGACCTACGATTTCACCTTGCTTGACGTGAATGCTTACGCCGTTTACGACCATTCTGTACTTATATTTTTTAAAAAGTTCTTCGGATCTTAGTATCATTCTATTTTATCTTCCATTTCAATCTTTCCGGTAACGCTTCCGTTCATCACTATTTTTTTATTTTTATCGGAATTGTAAAAAATCATTTTATCCGCTTCGTAAAGACCTTTTCTTCCGTCGTAATAGACATCGGCCACAGGCCTTTTTTCGTCTTTTACCGTCACGATGCTTGAACTTTTCTTATCAAAAACCGCATTGTCGGAAACGATCGTGCCGGAAGTCGTTATTATCTCCACGTCTTTATAAGCGCTCAGGGTTTCAAGATTTTTGTCCAGTTCTACCTCTTTGGCATTAAGCAAAAGCGGACTTTTGGAATCTTTCATAAAATATTCGACAAAAGTCTTTTTGCCCCAGAGTTTTCCTTTTTCGCTTTTCAAATCGTATGAAGCAAACTCTCCGTAAGCTTTTATTGGTTCGCCTTCGTCTGTTTTCGAAAATAATTTTACGTTTCCCGAAGCGTCCACAAACTCTTTCTTTTTATCATAAGTCATTTTATGCGCTTCTATGGTATTTCTTCCGTTGACGGCTTTGGAATTGCCTCTGGAAATCGTAATGTCGCCGGATCTTCTTATTTCCATCTCGTCGCCCGTAATAATCGTTTTTTTTGAAGTAAAATTTTCTTTTTCCGCAAAAGATAAAACGCAAAAACAAAACAATAGAACAAAAGGGCTAAATCTTTTTATTAAGTTCAACCCTCTGTTTTTTAATGATGATCTTTTCAAGATCCGTATCGGCTTCAAATCCTTTGCCATAAACTATTTCGTCCTGCCTTGTCAATTTGACGTTATTTTTGCTGAAAACGATATTTTTTTTAGCGTTATACTGCAAATCCGTAGTCTGCAAATGCTCGTTATTTGCCGTATCTACAGTACATTTCCCGTGTCCGAAAACGTCGTAAGTTTCCAAATTTATCGTGGCAGATTCGGTAACAAGCGTAGAAACGTATTCTCCTTCTTTATAAAATTTAACGCGCGGCAATTTTAAAACCGCTTCTTTTTTTGTTTCGTCAATTATTGCCGATTCCGATTCTAAAACCATTTTAAGTTTGCCTTCTTCGGTTTCGGTTATAGTAAACTGTTCAACGGCCTGTTCGGCCATCGGCGGAGTTTCTTCGATAACGGTTTTTTCCTGCTTACATCCTAAACAAAAGATTAAAGCAAAAAAAATTATTATATGAAATTTAATTTTTCTTCTTTGTTTTCCATCTCTCATGAAACCACACCCATTGCTGCGGATATTTTTTTATATGTTCTTCCAAAACCAAAGAAGCTTTTTGAGTAAGATTTACGACGTCTTTATCAAAATCGCCGGAAGGCTCTACGGTCAAAGGGCCTGACACTACGGTTTTATGTCCGTATTTGTCTATTCTCTGGTCTATGCCGACCAAAACTTCCGCGCCGGTTCTTAAAGCCAAAACCGCAAGCCCCGAAGGCGTCCATGCCTGACGTCCGAAAAAGTCGACAAAAACTCCGGGAACGCTTGTATCCTGATCTATAAGCATGGCTATTATTTCGCCTTTTTTAAGAGCCTTTAGAAGTTTTTTGCCGGTATCCGGCGCGTCCCTCAAAATAACGCGGACATTTTTGCCGGTTCTGTAATCCACAAGCATTTTATTGAGTTCGTCTATATATATTTTTTTTGCGATAACATTGACGGGAAAACCCATGTCTGCAACGGCTGCGGCGGTAATTTCCCAATTGCCCGTATGCGCGCTTACAAAAAGTATTCCTTTCCCCTTTTTTATCCCCTCTTTTATAAGATGACGGTTTTCAATGCCTGAAATGCTTCTCAAAAAAGCCGGATCTATTCTGGGAAAATTCGCAAGCTCAAAAAAATTTTTTGCCTGATTTATAAAAACTTCCTTTGCAATTTCGCTTATCTCTTTTTTCGTCTTTTTCGGGAAAGCTCTTTTTAAATTTCTTTTGGCTTTGATTCTCGCGCTTATGGCAAAATAATAAGCCAATAAACCCGTGTATTTTGCAAGCGAAGTTACCGAGAATCTGTAAGGCATGAACAAAATCGTTTTAGCCGCTATATACGCGCCGTAATAATAAAATTTCCTTCTGACTTTTTTAAATATTTTATTTATTTTCATTTATATTTTTCTAAAACTGCTTTCCATTTGCCGTTAGCTTTCAAAACCGTTTCAATAACTTCCCTGACAACGCCCTCGCCGCCTTTAAAAGACGAAACCATGTCCGCGTGTTTTTTAACCTCTTCAACGCAGTCAAGCGGACAAACCGAAAGGCCGGCAAGTTTCAAAACCGGAATATCAACTATATCGTCGCCGATATAAACCGCTTGCGAAGCTTTCATTCCCGTTTCTTTCAGTATCGCGTTAAAAGCGGCTTTTTTGCCCATACAATTTTGCACCAGATAATCTATCTCCATGCTTTCGGCGCGCTGTTTTACCTGCTCGGATTCTCTGCCGGTGATCCATGCGGTTTTTATCTGAGGCGACACTCGTTTAAGTTCGTAATATCCTAAACCGTCTTTAACGTTCCATATTTTAATTTCTTCGCCGTTATTAAAAACTATGATCTCTCCGCGCGTCAAAACGCCGTCGACATCACACGCTATAAGTTTAATATTTTTTGCTTTTTTAATCAGTTTGGCTTTAGACTGCACCATTTTGTTTGTCCTGTTCAATATTTTGTTTAGGCAGTTCTGCTTTTGTTTCTTTTTTAGATTTATCCAGCCACGGAGTGATATCTAAAGGACGTTCCCTCATGTAAGGTTTTAAAACAATGTTTAAAACAAAAAAAGCAATTATTAAAACCGCCAAAATAATGCTTGCCGTAATGCCCGCCCATCTGTAAGTCGGCTGCCACGGTTTGCCGCCGTCTTTATTTGCGCTTTCCGACTTGAAAAAATCATTTAATTTCATTTTACCGCCTTATCTACCGCAGTTGCCCGCATGATAATATTTTTTAAATATTTTAAATCGACGCTGTTTGCTCCGTCCGAGAGAGCCTTTTCGGGATTTTCATGCGTTTCCAGAAAAAGAGCCGCAACTCCTACCGCGCAGGCAGCTTTTGCAAGAGGCATAACGAACTCCCTGTTTCCCCCGCTTTTTGTGCCCTGCCCTCCCGGAAGCTGCACGCTGTGCGTGGCGTCAAAAATGACGGGACAGCCCGTTTTTTTCATTATTTCCAATCCCCTGAAATCCACAACCAAATTGTGATAGCCAAAAGACGCGCCGCGTTCGGTCAGAGAAATTTTGTCATTTCCGAAACTCTGCGCTTTTTTGACCGCATTGTTCATATCTTCCGGAGCTAAAAATTGTCCTTTTTTAATGTTTATGGGTTTTCCCGTAAGAGCGCAGGCTTTTATCAAATCCGTCTGACGCGACAAAAATGCCGGAATCTGTATCATGTCGACAACTTTGCCCGCCGCCGCCGCCTGTTCTTCGGTGTGTACATCCGTTACAACGGGAAGATTCAAACATTTTTGCACTTTAGCAAGTATTTTAAGCCCTTCTTCAAGGCCGGGTCCTCTGTAAGACGATATTGAAGAACGGTTTGCTTTATCGTATGAAGCCTTAAAGATGAACTGAATTTTAAACTCCGCGGCAATTTTTTTAAGTTCTGCGGCAATTGCCAGCGTATGTCTTTCGCTTTCTATTACGCAAGGCCCCGCAATCAGCGCCAAAGGAAGATTATTTGCGATTATAATATTTTTACCGACTTTAATTTTCTTGTCAGACATTTATCCGTCAACTCCTTTTATGCAGTCTTAAATAAAACTTTTCGATTTTTAAAATGTCTTCCGGAGAATCTACGCCTATTGAATCGGCGCCGGATATTATAATTTTTATTTTTTTGCCGCTTTCTAAAGCTCTGAGCTGCTCGAGGTTTTCGGCTTTTTCAAGCATTGACGGTTTTGATTTCGCAAAATTTATAAGAAAATCTCTCTTATACCCGTATATGCCCATATGCTTAAAATATTTTACGTTTTTTGCTTTGTCTCTATTATAAGGAATCGCATAACGCGAAAAATACAAAGCGTAACCGTCTTTGTCAAAAACAGTTTTGACGATATTGGGATTATTTATGTCTTCCTCTTTTTTTATCGGAAAAGCCGCAGTAATGAATTCAAGCTTTTTATTTTTTTTCAATTCAAACGCAAGAGAATCTATCAAAACAGGGTCTATCAAAGGCTCGTCCCCCTGAACATTAATAAAAATTCCGTAACCGCTTAAATATTTTTTGGCCGCAAAAGCGAGCCTGTCCGTTCCGCTTTTGCATGTTTTAGGCGTCATAAAAACTTTGCAGCCGTAACTTTTCACCGCATCATAAATTCTTTTATCGTCTGTAGCGACTGCAACCAAATCTATTTCCTTACACTTTCCGGCTCTTTCAATGACGCGCTGTATAAGGGTTTTCCCGTTGATCAAAGCCAGAGGCTTTCCCGGAAACCTTGTCGAAGCGTATCTTGATGGAATAACGACGGCTGTTTTCATTTCTTATAAAATTCGATTATAGTTTTTTTAAGTTCGTCCTGACCCGTAGTTTCCGTACCCAGCTTTGCCACGACTATTCCTGCGGCGAAATTTGCAATCTCCGCGGCGCTTACCAAATCCGCTTTTGCAGCCAAGGCCAAAGTCATGGTTGAAATAACCGTATCTCCGGCTCCGGTAACGTCATAAACTTCTTTCGCTCTGGTAGGTATCGTCGTAACTTTATTGTTTGGCTCAATCAAAGTCATTCCCATTTCGCCGCGCGTTATGAGAACGGAATCCGATTTCAGCGTTTTCAAAATTTTCTTACCCAAAGTTTCGATATCCTGTTCTGTGGAAATATTTTTTGCGTTCATTCCTTCAATCGCTTCTTTGGTGTTTGGCGTTATAGTCGTAACTTTTTTATATTTTTTGAAATGTTCTATTTTAGGATCTACGGTAACCGGAATTTTATGTTTCTTTGCGAGAAAAATCGTTCTTTTTAAAACTTTGTGGCTCACGACGCCTTTTCCGTAATCCGAAATAATTACGCCGTCGGCTTTAGGAATCAGCGTTTCGATATTTTTTATTATTTTCGATTCGGTCGAGTGCGCAAAAACGCCTTTGATTTCCCTGTCAACTCTTACGACCTGCTGGTTTGTGGCGATAATTCTGGTCTTGGTGATCGTCGGTCTGTTTGCATCATAAACCAGATAATCTGGGTTAATGCCTTTTTCTTCAAGCATTCCGACCATTGATCTGCCCGTATTGTCTTCGCCGATCGCGCTTATGATTACGGCTTTTGCCCCGAGCGACGTAATATTGTTGGCCACGTTTCCCGCTCCGCCCAGAGTTTCGGTTTCTTTGGTGATTTCAACGACAGGAACCGGCGCTTCCGGAGATATTCTCGCGACTTTTCCCCATATAAATTTGTCAACCATCGTATCGCCGATAACAAGAATAGTTTGCTTTTTAAAAGCGTCAAGAAAATTAATAAGCTTCATAGCTGCTCCGCATTATAAATAAGATTTATTTTTCAGATAATCGCAGTAATCTTTAACAGAATCTTCAAGCTCCGTAAACGGTTTGTCATATCCGGCCGCACAAAGTTTTGTCATATTTGCCTGCGTGAAATACTGGTATTTCGGTTTAAGATAGTCGGGCATTTCGATATATTCCACGTTTTCTTTTTTATCCGAAGCGGCAAACATCGACTTTGCCACATCGTTCCACGTTCTTGCTTTGCCCGTCCCCAGATTAAAAATTCCTGTCTTTGAAGGATTTTTAAGCAAAAACCACATTGCTTCCACAGCGTCTTTTACGTATATGAAATCTCTCTTCTGTCCGCCGTCGGGATATTCTTCTTTATAAGATTTAAAAAGTTTCAAAATGCCCTTTGCGGCAACTTCGTCGTAATTTTTGCATATAACGCTTCTCATGTCGCCCTTGTGATATTCGTTTGGGCCGAAAACGTTAAAAAATTTTATTCCCGCGGCTTTATCCGCATACTTATTGCTTTGCAGCCATAAATCAAACATATGTTTCGAATAACCGTACATATTCAGCGGAGAAAGTTTTATAAGTTTTGACTCGTCGTCGTCATAACCGTTTTCTCCGTCTCCGTAAGTTGCGGCTGAAGACGCATAAATAAAAGGCACGCCGAGTTCAAAAGCCCATAAAGCCATGACTTTTGAATATTCGTAATTGTTTTTGATGTAATAATCTGCGTCGGTATTTGTAGTGGAACTGCATGCCCCGAGATGCACTATCGCTTCGGGTTTTGGAACCTGCCTGTGAATTACGGCATTGTAAAAATCATTTTTTTGTATGTAATCGTAATATTTTTTTCCGACAAGATTCTTCCATTTTTCCGACTCGTTTAAATGGTCGACAACCAACACGTCGTTTACGCCTTCGCGATTCAATTTCCAAAGAAAGCAGCTTCCTATAAAGCCTGCGCCGCCGGTTAAAATTATCATAAAAACTCCTTGTATTTTCAAAGACATATTGTATAAAACTCCCGCCTTTCCTGTCAATGCGATAAAAGACGGAAAAATCAAAAAAAGACCGCATTTTAAAGCGCTTATTTGTAAAAAACATTAATAAAATATATAATAATTGAAAATCTATGAGAAAAAGGAATAAAAAGTACGACCCCGCAGTTTATGGGTCGCTTTTTTTAATGAAAAAGAAATGAAAAGAGACGATGTAAGAAACATAGCGATAATCGCTCACGTAGACCACGGCAAGACGACCGTAGTGGATTCCATGCTGAAATTTTCCGGCCAGTTCGACGTAAAAAATGATGAAGTTCAGGACATGGTTCTGGATTCAAATCCGCTTGAAAGAGAAAGAGGCATAACCATTCTGTCAAAATGCACTTCCGTAAACTATAACGGCAATACTATAAATATAGTAGACACTCCGGGACATGCCGATTTCGGCAGCGAAGTTGAAAAAGTTCTGAAAATGGTTGACGGCGCGATTCTTATGGTAGACGCGGCTGAAGGCCCTATGCCGCAGACAAGATTTGTACTGCGCAAAGCTTTAGCTTTAGGATTGAAGCCCATAGTAATTATCAATAAAATGGACAAACCGCATATAAATCCGAGCGGCGTGGTTGACGATGTTTTTGATTTATTTATGAAACTCGGAGCAACGGACGAACAATTGGATTTTCCGATACTATACGCTTCCGGACGCGACGGATGGGCAAGTAAAACTATGGAAGAGAAAGGCGCGGATATTAAGCCGGTTTTTGACGTCATTTTTGAACGTGTTCCTCCGCCTTACGCCGACGATACAAAACCTTTGCAGATGCAGATAACGATGCTTGATTACAATAATTTTTTGGGACATGTCGGAATAGGAAGAATTTTAAACGGTTCTGTAAGAAAAGGGCAGCCCGTAGCTTTGGTAAACGGCAGGGAAGGCGCGGCTCCGCCGAAAATATCTAAAGCCGTAAGGATAGATAAATTTGCGGGGTTGGGCAAACAGGAAGTTGAAGAAGCAAGAGCCGGAGACATAGTCTCAATTGCGGGTCTTGAAGGCGTTGAAGTCGGCGATACGGTTTGCGGAATTTACGATATTGCGCCGCTGCCGCCTTTATCTATCGACGAACCGACGGTTTCTATGGATTTTTTGGTAAATGATTCCCCCTTTGCGGGCCGCGAGGGAAAATTTTTGACAAGCCGCCATCTAAAATCAAGACTTGAAAAAGAAGCTCAGATAAACGTAGGCTTAAAAGTCGAAACTATTGACGGAGAAGGCCGTTTTAAAGTTTCCGGAAGAGGAGAACTCCACCTTACGATTTTAATCGAAACAATGAGAAGGGAAGGCTTTGAACTTGCCGTTTCTTCTCCGGAAGTAATATACAAAACCAAAAACGGTAAACTCTGCGAACCTATGGAATACCTCACGCTCGACATTGACAGCAGTCATCAGGGAACTGTTTTTGAACTTGTAGGCAGCCGCGCGGCAAAACTTGAAAATATGGCGGCCGAAGGCGACAGAATGCGTCTTGAATATATTATCCCGTCGCGCGCTTTGATAGGTTTTAAAAACGAATTTTTAACCAACACCAGAGGCGAGGGTATAATGCACCACAGTTTTTACGATTATATGCCGAAAACAAATCTGTCCGATTTAAGAACAAACGGCGTATTCATAGCAAAAGAACGCGGCAGAACTACGGCCTATGCTTTAGATAATTTACAAATAAGCGGCAGACTTTTTGTGGGACCGGGTTTAGAAGTTTATGAAGGCATGATCATAGGGCAAAACTCAAGAGACAAAGACTTGGTAGTAAACCCCTGCAAACAAAAGAAACTTACCAACATGAGAAGCAAAAGCGCCGACGACGCGGCAATACTTACTCCCCCCCAAATAATGAATCTGGAACAAGCCGTAGAGTATATAGCCCCCGACGAACTGGCAGAAGTAACCCCTGAGTCAATAAGATTAAGAAAAAAGATTTTAAACCACCTGACAAGAAAAAGACTAAACAAAAACGAAGAAGGCGAAGAATAAACCTCCGCACGGCAAGCTGCATGATATTGTTATTATATAGCAAAACGGCTTAATATTGTCTCTTTTCTAAAACTTCAGAAATTCCCCATGTGGAAAATCGGAAACTCCTCTTTTTTTAAACCCGAAGATTCCCCAATTCCAAAAAATCGTAAATTCCCCTTTTCAAAAAATCAAAAATTCCCCCTTTTTTTTAAAGGGGGTGGACGCGGAGCGGACGGGGGATTTAGCCAAAGGCTCTGACGGGGTATTGCGCAAAGCGCTGACGGGGCATCGACCCCAAGAATGACGAGGTATAGCATCCCATTATTTTCATACGTCTGTTACGACAAACGGTAAAAAAACAAAACTGAAATATTTATAAGTCATTGCGAAACAAACGATGAACCTATATTTTTCATTATAGCGTGCATATCTTTTTTTTCATGCGCCGGTTCATTTCG
>JAISDI010000054.1 GCA_031264895.1 Endomicrobium sp.
AGCTCTAATGGAATATCTGGTTTAAATTTTGAGAACCCAGTCGGTAAAATTTAGCCTAAGACTTTTTTTACTGCGGCGGATATTCTTTTTCCGTCGGCTTGTCCGTTTATGGCGGCGATTGCGGCTTTCATTACGGCGCCAAAACTTTTGTCTGCAGATGCGTCTGCGGCTTCTTTGACTTTAGCTAAAAGCTGTTCTTCGGACATTTCGGCGGGAAGATATTGTTCTATAATCTGAAGTTCTTTGCGTTCCTTATCTATTAAATCCTGTCTTCCTGCTTTTTCAAAGGTTTCAATGGATTCTTTTCTTTTTTTTACTTCACTTCTCAATACCTTAAATATTTCTTCATCATTGATTTCAATATTTTTCATTTCGCGAATATTAATTTCATTTAAAATACTTCTTACAGTGTTTAAGCTTATCATGTCCTTTGCGCGCATATAAGTTTTCAAATCTTCTTTAAGTTTTTTGATCATCTTAAATCTCCGTTTTTTATTATGGCGTGCGAACACGCACTAGTTTGGCCATATTCTTACCGTGCTTCCGTAAACTATATTTAATTTATCAGCCATGCCGGCTTCCAATTCTATAACCGTATCGGCTTTTTCGGGCGATCTGTATATTTCTAAATCTCTCATATATGCGTTGGCAGGCGGCGGAGGCACATTTTTTTCTATCCCGACGACTTCATTTCCCGATACCCATATTATATCGATTGGGAATTTCATGTCTTTCATCCAAAATGATTGTATCTCAAGTTCGTAAAAGAAAAATATCATTCCGTCTTCCGGAATTTCTTCTTTGTTAGACAACCCGTCGGATTTTGCTTTAGGCGAGTTTGCCGCTACAAGATCAAGCACATTGTTGTTTAGCGCAACTTTCAATACTGTCCCGTCGGCAACGCTAAAAACGTCTTTTGATTTAGGCTTCTCTTGCACAGTTTCAGTTTCCCGCTGCTGCTCAAAAAAACAAGCCATAAAAATAAAAGTCAAAAAAGCAAGAAATACTAAAAATTTTACTTTCATTTTATCTTCTCCCAGTACTTGCAAGCGGCATTTTAGAACGGCAACTGCAAACGGCAAAATGGATTCCCCCCGTGTAAAAATAAGGATTGTGCGCTCACGTCTCGCGCCCGCCGCAAGACCTGCGCTCCTTATTTGTCGCGCTGCGGCTGGGGCAGGCTGCTAAGGAATAACAACATTTCCGAATCTTCGGGAATGACTAACGGAGCGACATGCCATCTCAACGAAAGCTGAGGAAGATATTTTGTCTTTTTTGTTGCACCCTGAATTTATTTCAGGGTCTCTTCTTTTATCGTGTCGTCAATCCCATTCCGTGTAGAGCAAAATCATCTTTGTCGTCATGCCCGAAGGTCGTAATCGGGCATTGCTGCCTTTATCTTTTTACTGTCATAACGTTGTCTATTATAGCAAAATTGAAAGTCGTATGTATTCTTACTCATTATCGACTGTACGACAAACGCATGAAAAAAGCGACCAAGCTGTCATACCGACGAAAGTCGGTATGACAAAAAACCTAGCTTTTCATGCGTTTGTCGTGTTATCTATTGTACAGCTTGACATTATTTTATTTATTCATTAAAATAATGATTGAATAATTATTCAACTGTTAAATTAAGCTTTCGCGGCGGGATTGACATTTGAATGCTGATTATAGAGTAAGAAAAATAATATTTGCGGAGGGATTATGGCAAAGACTGAATACGGAGTTTTAAGGTGCGATTGTAATGTTATTCATGAGAAAACCGTGAAAGAAGTGAAGGCGAAAATGCCTGTTGAAGAGAAATTGTATGATCTTGCCGAGTTTTTTAAAGTTTTCGGAGACTGTACCAGAATTAAGATTCTTTGGGCTTTGAGCAAATCTAAAATGTGCGTTTGCGATATTGCGGCGCTTTTGAATATGTCGAAAAGTTCGATTTCTCATCAGTTGAGAATTTTGAAACAGGCAAGGCTTGTAAAGTATAAAAGAGACGGAAAAATAGTTTTTTATTCGCTTTGCGACAATCACGTAGAGCATGTATTTAAACAGGGTTTTGAACATATTAATGAATGAAAAGGAGTTTTTTATGTCGGTTCGAAGTGAGTTCACTGTAAACGGTTTATGCTGCGCAGTTTGCGCAAATAAAATAGAAACAAAAATTTCGCAGATGGAAGGAGTGAAAAGCGCAAAACTTAATTTTGCGGCGCAGAAATTGTCTGTTGAATCCGATGCAGGCGATTTAGGCGCGCTGATTGCCAATATCAATAAAATTGCAGACGAAATAGAACCCGGAGTTACGGTTTCGCTGGAAAATAATAAAAAATGCGTAGGCGAAAATTGCAATACGAGTGCTGAAAATAGAAAAAAATCAAAATATATTCCGATTTTGGCAGGGGCCGTTCTATTTGCGTATGCTTTAATTTTTTATTTGCCTGAAAGAGTTGAATTTTTTATTTTTCTTGCCGCCTTTTTGCTTATAGGCAGGCAGGTTTTTTTTACTTCGGCAAGAAATATTTTGCGCGGTAAAATTTTTGACGAAAACTTTTTGATGTCCGCGGCTACAATAGGAGCTTTTTCGATAGCGCAATATCACGAAGCCGTCGCCGTTATGCTTTTTTATCAAATAGGAATGTTTTTTGAGGATATGGCCGTTGAAAAATCAAGAAAATCCATTTCGGCTTTAATGGACATACGTCCTGATTTTGCAAATGTCGATAGAGACGGAAAGGTAATAAAAATTCCTCCCGAAGAAGTAAATATAGACGATATTATAATAGTAAAGCCGGGCGAAAAAGCGCCTCTCGACGGAATTATAATCAAAGGCAGTTGTGCGCTTGATACTTCCGCGCTGACAGGAGAATCCGTTCCGCGCGATGTGGGCATAAATGACGAGGTACTGTCCGGCTCAATCAGTAAAAACGGGCTGCTTTATATAAAAGTCACAAAACCTTTTTCCGAATCGACAGTTTCAAAAATATTAAAACTTGTGGAAAAGGCAGGCGAAAACAAGTCGCAAACTGAAAAATTTATCACGAAATTTGCGCGATATTATACGCCGGCAGTGGTATTTTCTGCTTTTGTTTTGGCTGTTTTGCCGCCTCTTTTGTTTGAAAGCGCGCTGTTTTCGGATTGGCTTTACAGGGCTTTAGTGTTTTTAGTGGTTTCATGTCCGTGCGCTTTAGCGGTTTCCATTCCGTTGGGTTTTTTCGGAGGAATCGGCGGAGCTTCAAAAAATGGAATTCTAGTTAAAGGAAGCAATTATCTTGAAGCTTTAAATAATGTCGATTCTTTTATTTTTGATAAAACCGGAACCCTTACAAAAGGGATATTTAAAGTTTCAAAAATTATAAGCGAAAAATCTTTTACGCAAGAGGAAGTTCTGGAATATGCCGCGTATGCGGAAAGTTATTCTAATCATCCGATAGCTTTGTCCGTCATGGAAGCTTACGGAAAACAAATAGATAAAAATAAAATCAAAAATTATGCGGAACACGCTGGTTTTGGCATAAGCGCAGAAATAGGCGGAAAGCGGGTATTGGCCGGAAATACGAAACTTTTAGATAAAGCGAATGTCTCGCATAGAGAGTATAAATATACGGGAACGCTGGTTTACGTATCGACAGATAACGAGTTTGCCGGCTGTATAGTAGTTTCCGACGAGCTAAAGCCTGACGCTAAGACGACTATAGATTCATTGAAAAAAGTCGGAATAAAAAAAATAGTCATGCTTACCGGCGATATAAAAGAAACCGGAGAAAAAATAGCCGGAGAGCTTGGCATAGAAGAAGTTTATGCAAATTTGCTTCCCGGAGAGAAAATAGAAAAAGTCAAAGAAATTCGCCAATCAAAAAATACGGACGGAAATCTTGTTTTTGTCGGAGACGGTATCAATGACGCGCCGGTTCTTGCCGGCGCGGATATAGGCGTTGCCATGGGCGCCATCGGCAGCGACGCTGCAATAGAAGCCGCCGACATAGTTTTGATGACGGATGAGCCTTCAAAACTCATTACCGCATTAAAAATTGCCAAAAAGACAAAATTGATTGTTATGCAAAATATTATTTTTGCATTGGGAATAAAGGCGGCAGTTCTGGCCTTGGGCGCGGCAGGAGCAGCTTCAATGTGGGAAGCCGTTTTTGCCGACGTAGGCGTTACCGTAATAGCTGTATTAAATTCAATGAGGGCAATGAAAACCAAAAAATAAATATTTATAATTTTATCGATTTATCACAAAATTGTCATTAGATTTTCACCAAATGGGTTTCTCTTTAGTCGTCACCCTGAACTTGTTTCAGGGTCTGCCGTTAAAAACGGCTTTAGTCAGGGACATTTGTGTTGTCCCTGAACCCTACGCCTCACTTTTTGCAGTCGGTCAAAAAGTAAGTAAATCTGGGTTGTCCGGCACATATAGAACTCTTGCGTTAGCCGCAAAAAGTGTCAAATGCAAGGAGAGAAAGTAAGCCAATAGCGCAACTATTGGATTAT
>JAISDI010000146.1 GCA_031264895.1 Endomicrobium sp.
TGATTCCGGGCGCTGCATCGGAGCCAAAATCAAAAAGTTCTATTGAATCTGCATATATGCCGGCTGCTTGTTTGGCAAGGTCAAAATTACTTTTGCGCTGCGGAAAATTTGCCGCAGAATCGTCGCTTGTCCAAAAATCGTACTCTATTTTTCCTATTTTTACTTTTGCATTCGGGAAAGCGGCTTCGTTATTTTTTATCAGTCCGGAAATGTGGTCGCCGTGCATATGCGTTATAAGAACAATAGAAACCTCTTCGGGTTTTACGCCTATTTTTTCAAGCCCTGCCATAAGTCCGGCGCCGTATCCTGTGTCTACGAGAATGATATTGTCTGTGGTTTTAATGACAAATGTCATAACGGCGGTTTTCATTTTACCCGACGGAACATATTTTTTTATAACTTCGGCGTCTGCAATAAAAATATTAGGAGCGCGTTCCCCTGTGGAATCGGCTATAGCCCAAACTTGCGTTTTCCCGACTTTATACTTTTTAGGCTCAGGCAAAGATTGTGCGCACGCCGCTGCGGCAAAAAATACGGCAACGGCAAAACTTATAAATCCCTTCAAAGATTTCTTCATGCTTTTTCCCCTCTTTATAGTCAAATTTTACGGCTCAATTTTTATTATTTTACATATTTTCAATTTACTTTAATACAATTTTATTTTAAATAATATTTCACACCCCGCATCAAAATGTCTATCCACTAAACGCTTTTCCGCATTGGAGCTGAAATCTTAGCGTCTATTCCGGTTTTTGTAAAAAGACATGCGAGCATATTGCAGATATGGATGCGGATAATAAAAAAGCCGGTTTACTTCTGCGTCATATATTTCCACGCGGGAATTATAGAAATCTTTTTGCCGTCTTGAATATAGGCGTCATCTTGGTTATATGTGATTATTTTAGCGTTTGAGATTTTAAAAAAATCCATCGCCGCTTTTAAACCTGTAATTTCTCTGTCGCGGTTATCATGGTTTAAATCGTAACAGACCTGCAATATTTCCGTCGGATTACCGTTTTGGCAAACTGTAAAATCACACTCTCTGCCGGATTCGCTAAAATAATATATTTCTTTATTTTCGCGTCTTAAATGCCAATAGATTATATTTTCAAGAAGCCTGCCGTAATCGCCGGTTAAACTTGCGGACACATTATTTATTAACCCCGTATCGACGGCATAAACTTTTTTGGGGTTTATCAACTGCGCCTTAAAAGAGCAGCTGAACTTCGGCAAAAAATTTACTAAGTAAGCGTCTTCAAAAAAAGAAAAGTATTCAAGGATAGCCAATGTTTTTATATTTAATGCCTGTTCAAGTTTTCTTGCCGTCACTAAATTTCCTACATTGGAAACCAAATACTGCGCAAGCCTTTTTAAAGAATGAAAATCCCTTATACTATGCCTGATTATAATATCTCTATCCAAGATATCATTAAAAAGAGTCGTTATAATTTCGGAGTTTAAAGTTTTAACATATTCCGGAAATCCGCCGATTTCAATATATGCTTTTAACGAATCAGCGCCTATTTTCAAATGTTTAAATTTAATAAATTCTGCGTAAGAAAACGGAAATAATTCTTTTGTTACATGCCTGCCGGTAAGCCTTGTGCCAAGTTCGCGGCTTAGTAAAGAGGCATTTGAACCAGTAACAAAAATTTTATATTTTTCGTCAAGCTTTTGTTTAACGTAGATTTCCCAGCCGTTTATTATTTGCGGTTCGTCAAGAAAAAGCAGCTGCGCTTTGCGCTCTTTAATTATTTGGTCTACAATTTGAAAATCCGAAACTTCAAAATTAATTAAACGCGGATCGTCAAAATTCAAATAAAAATGTTTTTTCTTTTTATTTTTTAGAAGCTGCAGCAGCAATGTGCTTTTACCGCAGCGCCTGATTCCGGAAATTATTAAAGCATGAGACGACAAGTCCGGCAGCGCAGGCAAAACGTCGCGCTGCAATCCAAGTCCGCGCTTTTTTACTTTTTCAGTTTGAGACTCAACTACCGCTTCCAAAACGCTTTTTTGCATTATAGACCGCCTTTTAAGTGTATGGTTTAACAAAACAGAAGTGTATGTTAGTAACATACACTTTTGTTAGTTATAAATATACAACTTTGTCTATCTGTTGTCAAATGCAAAAACACATTTTAAGCAGCGGAGTAAAAAAACTAGACGATTTTAATCTTTTTCAACGTAATCGTACGGGGTTCTCTGGTATACGAAGTAGTTGAGCCAATTGTAGAATAGAAGGTTTGAGTGCGCTCTCCATTTTATTAGAGGTTTGTTTTCGGGATTGTTTTCCGGAAAATAATTTACGGGTTTTTCTATTTTTAATCCTTTATCCAAATCTCTGAAATATTCGCCTGCCAGAGTGTCTCTGTCATATTCCGAATGTCCCGTAATAAAAAAACGTTTTGAATCTCTGTCGCAGGCAATATATATTCCGGCTTCTTTTGAGCGGCTTAACACCAAAAGCCTGTCGTCATTTTCAACGGATTTTTCGTCAATGCCGGTATGGCGCGAATGCGGGGCATAAAAAGCGTCGTCAAACCCATCTAAAAGATAATGTCCTTTAGCGGTTTGCTCGTGCAGAAAAACGCCGAACATTTTTTTGTCCAGCGTATGCTTTTTTATTCCGTAATGATAATACAGTCCGGCCTGCGCTCCCCAGCAAATATGAAAAGTAGAAAAAACATTTGTTTTTGACCATTCCATAATATCGCATAGTTCCCGCCAGTAATCAACTTCTTCAAATTCCAGCATTTCCACGGGCGCGCCCGTTATAATCAGGCCGTCAAAATGTTTGTTCTTAATGTCGTCGAAAGTGCGGTAAAATTTTAGAAGATGTTCCGCAGGCGTATTTGTGGATTGATGGCTTGCCGTTTGCAACAGTTCTATGTCTACCTGCAAAGGCGTGTTGCCTATCAAACGCAAAAGCTGCGTTTCCGTTTCTATCTTTTTAGGCATCAAATTAAGTATGGCTATTTTTAACGGACGAATATCCTGCGTCATGGCGCGGCTTTCGTCCATAATAAATATGTTTTCTTTGTTTAAAATTTTACGCGCTGGCAAATCGTGAGGCACTTTTATAGGCATACCGGCAACTCCTTAAATACAAATTTTACATATTAAATATATATGTTTGTTAATTATACTAAATGCTAAATTACACGACAAGGTGCTTGCGCACGGCAGCAGGCAAAACGCATGAAAGGAAAAGATAATTAATAGAAGG
>JAISDI010000080.1 GCA_031264895.1 Endomicrobium sp.
ATTTTTATGAAAGAAGTTTTTGTTTTACTGCGAAAATGGATCCCCGACAAAGACACTCGGGGATGACGACAAAGAAAAAAATGGTTTTTAGAAATCTCTAATGGAATATTTGGGTTTAATATAACAAAACAGCTTAACATTGTCTCTTTTCTAAAACTTCATGAATTCCCAATGTGGAAAATCGGAACTTCCCCTTTTCAAAAAATCAGAAATTCCCCCTTTTTTTTAAAGGGGGTGGACGCGGAGCGGACGGGGGATTTCGTCGTTGCCTTTGTTGCCGTTGGCTGTTTGTTGTTCATGGTCTGCCGTTAAGAACGGCAACGGCTCTAGTCAGGGGGATTTTCCCCAAGAATGACGAGGTATAGCAAACAAACTAAATATGTCCAATTATTTTCATACGTCTGTTACGACAAATGGCGAAACGGCAACATGGATTGCGTGTCAAGCACGCAGCGACAGTCCCCAAACCATTGTCATTGCGGCAAAAGCCGTAATCCATTCAGAGACAACGTTAAGCTGTTCTGTTATAGCTCTATTTGAAATTTGGGCGCTATCGCGTAATCAATAGGGATACTTGACGCAAATATGATGAAAAAGATTATATTTCTTTTACAGATATCGCTAAATTTAAAACTTCAGAACCGAATACTGTTATAGGAACACGATAGAATTTCTTGGTATTTGGGAAAGTTTATATGATCCTAATTTTAAACCCCTCGAATTCGAAGGGTTTAGAAAACAAGCAGGGTTGAACTCTTTTATATTATCTCCTCTAGCAATAACGAAGAATAATAGAGTAAAAACACAATGGTTATGCGAAATAAAAAAGGTCAAAAAAAGTATAGGGAAGAAAGGTAACAAATAGGTATTTCTAAAATACTGTTGTCATGCCCGAAATTTGTAATCGGGCATTTTTACTAAAGAAGTTTTTGTTTTACGACAAAAGTGGTTCTCCGACAAAGACACTCGGGTATGACGACAAAGAAAAAAGATGGTTTTTAGAAAGTTTTGGGTTTAATCTATTCATATTTGAAGCTTTTTGATACCACTGACAATGCCGGTGGTTTTTTTCAACAAAAAAGGAGCGGTCTGTATTACAGACCGCTCCTTTGAACTTCTGAACTTCAGTTTACTAATATTAGCTGTTCAAATTTGCAAGTAATGTCCAACCTGTTACCCAGCTGTCAAGATAGCCTGTGCCGAGTCCGAATATTTCTCTGTTGGCTTTGGTGTTGACGTTCATCCAGTTATATTTAGATTCTCCGTTCTGCGCCTTGATACTTTCCTTCTGGACTTCTGCTTTTGCTGCTTCCAAGTCTGCTCCGGTAACGAATCCTTTATACTCATTTCCATTGACCGTAACATTATAATTGTCATTTGTTCTCATTACATATTCGCCGACGCCGGATTTCGCAACGTCGCCCATAAACATCGCTTCTTTTCCTACAGACAACTCTTTCGCCATATCTTCGGTAATCTCAACATATATTTCTTCTCCGTCTGCCGGCTGGAAACCGCTTCCGTCCATCATATTGATGCCGCTAGCGTTTAATTTCGCATATGCTTTCGCGCCCGGATTATCTGCAAAATACTGATCAACATCTTCAATCACATTTCCATCAGCATCTACAAAGCTGTCAATAACGCCTATCACTGCAGGGTCATAAAAACCGCCAAGCTCTGTTGTTGAAGTTTCTACTCTACCGGTAGCTTCTTCTGTAGGTTTAGCGATTCCATTAATGCTATGGCTTGGAGCTCCATGAGCATTTAGGGTAAGATTAACAGTAACATTTTTTACATATGTTGTATATGTTGTTTTTGTTACTCCATGACTACTCTGTGCTTTAGAAGTTGATACGTCTAAATCCATATCTTTTGCAGACTTACCTTCTTTCCATGTACCATCACTATTTAGCAGTTGGTTACCATCCTTATCTTTAATCTGTCCATAATCCTTAGAAGTGCTCCTGATACTATCAACTATAGCCTCATTTACTTCTTCTTCTGACTTATATTTCTTGCCGTCAAAAGTAAATTCGTCTATAGTACTGCCTACTTGTTCACCCCAGACAATTTGAGCGCTGCCAACTGAAGAATAACCATCAGAATTATTTCTCATAAAATTCATATGCTGGTTAAAGACATCATCATTTAATCCATGTAAAAGTACCTTCATAAGATTCGTATTATCAAGATTTTCCTTGTATATCTCCAAGCTTTTTATATGGTATTGCGCAAAAATAGCATATATCTCATCTGTCGTTTTACCTGGTGTAGTGGCTTCACGGTAAGCAACTCTCGCTTGATCAGGAGTTATAACTTCTTCAGTTAAATCTACAGTCCCCAATGCTTTTCCGTTGAAATAAAATGTATATCCCACTGCCATTCCGTTATTATATGAAGTTACGTCACTTAAACCGCCATCCGGAAAATAGTTATACTTTGCAGATACATAGCCGGCGCTGTTTATGATCTCTGAAGGGCTTCCGTTGACATAATTAGTTCTAATTTTGCTTTTTTCATCAAAAGTACTCGTCATAGAACCGTTTACGCTATAATTGTATTTCATTATCACATCACCTGCATTATCTGTTATATAAGACTGCTGCCCGGCTGCATTATAATGAACAATAGTCGTAGACTTTTCATATTTGAATATAGTATTTGAATCAGATATTGCCGTATCGTATTTGTCTTTCAATTCTTTATTATCAGGAGTTCCATCATTATTCTCATCTATTTCTAAAAACGTCTTTTCTGAGCGATTAATAGGATCTCCTGCAATATATGCTTCTAATGCTTGCTCGTATGTATCTATATCTCCTTGCAGGTCAGTATTCCCATTGAGATAAGTAACTTCCCAACCATACTGTTTAACCATTGTAGGGAAACCATTTTTATAAATAAAATCTGCACTTTTAAAAGCGCTTCCATCAGCATCTTTTTTACCATTATATGAAGCTATGGCTTGTCCGTTCTCTATTGTCGTAAGACTTGCCGCTCCGCCACCCGTGAGACCAATTTGTAGTGAATGGTTTACACCTTTTTTTAAGTCATCAGAAGCTATTGTTAGCCAAGCTACATATTCTGTTTTTTCTCTATTAAGATAAGCTTCCGCTGTTGCATAGTCGCCGCCTGTCAAGCTGTTAACTTCAGCGTCAGTCATGTCTTTTGTTATGCTAACAGGTATCTTATTTCCATTTTCATCGGTGGTATAGTAATCTTTTTGCGTCATTAACTGGCTCTTATCCAACCCTATTGATAATAAGTAATTTACCAACTTTTCTTCATCCGTATTTCCCGGCATTTCATCTATTTTAGCTTGGTCAATATTGTCCAAATTTATGCTTGTTATAGTGAAACTACCATCTGAATTTTTACCCAATGTGGCAAACTGCCTACCATTGGAATAAATATAAAAACCACCATTTTTATCCCCAATAGAAGTCAATATTCCAGAAGTATAATTAAATATTGTGCTTATGTTGGCCATAAAAGCGCTAGTAGTATTACTGCTCTCATTAACTGGTTTTGTCAAAGTTCCATCCGTAGCTGTTTGATAATCAACTAGGTCATTTGCTGCTCTTACATTTTCTGCTGCAAAAGACGCT
>JAISDI010000171.1 GCA_031264895.1 Endomicrobium sp.
CTTTTGGATTTACTTCAAAAAAAAGGATGTATTAACCTTGCAAAACATCCAAAGGGCAGAGAAGCTCGTATTGAATATTTGAAAGAATGGGGTGCGTCCGCTTATGAAGACGTGTGGCATTTTCGCAGAGGGAATGATAACGCCGTCATTTTTTATGCCGATAGCGGGGAAATATGGGCTGAAAATGAACTGCCGTTTAGAATAATAAAACGTTTGCAGGATAATAAGACCAAAAAACTAAATATTAATTTTTTGGACAAATACGCGGATAAATCCCCCATCCATAACGGAGGTTCTGCATACGAGTTCAAATATCGAGGAATAACAGAATTGTTGGGCAATACTCAAGACGGTTTTGCTATGAGGGTACGCAATACGCCTGAATCTTATTATGATACTTATCACGAATATTATCCAAATGAGAATATAAAAAAAAGCGGAGCGTTTAACTCGGAGGGATATCTAAAATTGGGCATTTGGAAATATTATGATGAAAACGGCAGGCTGACAAAAGAAATTGACGAAACGCCAAAAGCAAAATTTACTTATGATAATCTTTGGGGATTAATGCGTGAAGAAATGGGCATAACCGCGCCGGAATTTGTGGAAATTGAGTTTAATAAACAGAATAATACTTGGCATTTATACAGCACCATGCACGCCGAAACGGAAAACGGCGGGTTTACAAAAATTTATGAAAGCATAATAAATGCGGAAAACGGGAAATTTATTCAAAAAGACAAGGAAATAGGCCCCTTAAGAAACAAAAATATAAGCGAAGAAGAAAAATTTTGGAATACTCTGCTTTTTAAAGAAAAAGATTATTCTGACTACCCTATGCCTTCGCTGCCCACGTATTAGGATTTAAAGCAAAAGTTTATAAAAGCCAAAACTGAAAGAACTAAACTAGAGGAGAAAATGCAAAATGAATAAAGAACACATTATTATGAAAATTATTGCCGCCGGAACTATATATTTTATTTTGGCCGTTTTTTTGTTTTTTGGTTTTATGTTTTGTTTGCCAGGCAAAGGCAGCGACATTGACAAAGCTCTTGAGTTAATGCTCTTTTTTTGTATTATGCTGACGATTGTATCAACCGAAATTTTTGCACTTTTTACGCTTTATAGCCGTATAAAATTTTTCTTATCGCTTTTAGTTTCTCCGATAATTGCTTTTGTGTTTGCTTCTATAACTCTTTTCTTTAAAATAATGCAGACTATGGGCAGCCTTGGTGATTCTGAGTTTGTAGGGTGGGGTTTATTGTTTATAATATGGTTATTTGCATTTCATCCGATAGGATACACAATAGTTGCCGGTTTGAGAAAAAAGTTTTTTAAAAAAGCTTTTTGGTCATGGATAAATTTTTTAATATATTTTGTAATAATTATTCTGCTATCTGTTTTATCATATCTTTTCCAAACGTTTGGCATTAAACAAGTTCTGATTGGCATTCTTGTGATTTCATTGCCCTCGATTTGGCTTATTGCCCGAAAGTATAATGTAAACATATTGCAAACTGCCGCACATGGCGTAAAGATATTAATACAATATGTTTCTAAAGGAACAGTTGCCGCCTATGTCGGATTTAAGATAAAATTTATAGAAATAAAACCCAAATTAATTAATATAAACCCGTATATTTTTATCGGCGGGATGCCCGCAATCAGCCTGTTGTGGAAGCTTTTAATTTCTGTTGCGTCGCTTTACACTTATGATAGTTTTAATGTGTTGGCATATTCCACATTGATTCTTATGCCGTTATTAGAACTTTTATTATTTGCGGCTGGTATATATAGTTTTGTCAAGCGAAAATATAAACGCGTCGTTTTATTTATTATGTTGGCGCTATTCTTGCTGGTAATATCTTTGTTTTTAAATTTTATATCTTTATTTATACTGGTGCCGATATAGTTCGGTATAAACTAAAGGAGGCGTTTGCAGCTAAACGCGGGTATTCAAGCGTGGAAGAGTTTGTGGCATCTTTAAATTAATTACGGAATGTCTTAGTTTAGAGCAGATATACGTCATTGAATTTATTTCGGAAGCTGTCGTTTGCTGTCCCCCTGAACTTGTTTCAGGGTCTGTGGTTTACTACGGATGCTGAAACAAGTTCAGCATGACGGCAAAGGTCCCACGGCAATCAAAAAATTATAGATATTCTAAAACAAGCCGCCGCGAAGAAATAGAAAATTTATATGCGAAAATTGTAAAGAAATCAAAGCTTACTAAAACGAGGAAATAAAAATGAAAAATCGTATGAAAAAGAAATATTTTGCAATGATGGTTTTGATAACATTAATAACTTTGACATTCAACGCTTGCGATAATACACCGAGTAATTTGTCGGTTCAAAATAAACGGACGGACGTGAAAGAAACTGCTGCAGAAAATGCGGCAGATGTTCCCGCGCCAGTCTCCGCAGAAGACTCTTCTGCGGCAAAACACTCAAATCAGCTGGGCGGTAATTCCAACGTGTCTGAAACGGCGCAAAATAAAGCTCAAGCAACGGCCGACACAGAAAATGCAGAATCAGAAAATAATATATACTGCTATAATGCCAAAGACGGCAAATACAGCGGAATGGAGAAGAATTCCAAAGAATATGAGATAGAGTTTTATTCTCAGGAAATGGGCAAAGATATTTGTAAAAAAGCTTACGATTTGCAAATAGCGGCGGGAAAAGGCGAAAAAGAAAAAGTTTTGGAATTGCTCAAAGAAGGCATTGATGCTGATGTTCAGTCAGGCAAGTATAAATACAGTGATAAATATGGCACACCTGGGGTTTATATTAAAATAAATCCGTCCCTGTTTACCCCTTTAATGTCCGCCGTGCAAAAAGGGAAAAAAGAAATCGCCGAAATTTTGCTTAAAGCCGGCGCGGATCCGAATATACTTTTATTGGAGCCTATGGGTTTCCTGCCTGATTATTGGTATAGAGGGACAGCTTTAATATTTGCCATAAAAGGAAAATACGAAGATATTGTAAAAATATTGCTTGATTCCGGGAAATTTAAAAAATCAGCAGGAACGGATACCGCTTTACTATGGGCTTCTTGCAAAGGCAGTAAAGATATTGTTCAGCTTTTATTAAAATTAGGGCTTGCTGATATTGACCGCTATGGATTCGCTCCAGGTGATTCACATTATACGCCGTTGATGTGCGCGGCAAAAGAAGGGCACAAAGAAATTGTGGAAATATTGTTAAACGCGGGGGCAAATCCTAACGAAGTAAATCTTATAATACATCAAGATTTTTCGCCCGGCACGGCATATTCTGAGGCCAAAAATGAGGAAATAAAAGAAGTTTTATTAAAAGCCGGTGCGGACAAAGACTTAAACAAACTTGCTCTTATAGAAGCCGTTGCGTCGGGTAGCGATTCTACGGTAAAAGAAATATTGTTAGTTAATTCTTTCAGCGGCGGTTCGGACATAAACGCGAAAGATAAAGACGGCAACTCCGCTTTAAGTTTGGCGTTAAAAAACGGCAATCAAAAAATTATAGATATGCTAAAACAAGCCGATTTTTAGAAATTTCTTTGTTTTAAATAGAAAACTTTTTGATACGAGAGAGTTTGAAAAAATTTTTGGCATAATTCTGGCAATTTTCGGCTGATTAATATTAATTCAAACATCAAAAACAATAGGTATGGTGTGGTCAATTCCTCCGTCCCCGCAACCATGACTATGTTTTTATCCTCTGTTTTTTTGTTTATGCTTTCAGCTGTTGATTTATATATAATCCATAAAATTGTCTTTGTTTATTACCGCAAAATTTATATCAGGATAAGCCGTTTTGAAAGTTTTGGGGCAAGAAACTGTTTTTGAAGAACTCCACTTAAATTCATACGCGCTATAAACGCCGTCGGCCTCGCGGATTAAATCTATCTCCTGCTGTTGCTGCGTGCGCCAAAACCACCGACGTGCAAAATTTTTGGAGTATATGTCTTTTTTAAACATTTCTGACATCATGAAGTTTTCCCAAAGCGCGCCTGTATCGTCCCTCAAATTTATGGGGTTAAAAGCGGAAATCAGCGCATTCCTGACACCGTTATCGTAAAAATATACTTTCCTGCTGGCTTTTAGTTCGTTCCTCAAATTCCTGCTGAAAGACAAAACGCGGTAAAGCACAAAAGCCTTTTCAAGCAAATCTATATATTTTTCAATCGTTTTCAAATCAAGCCCGACCAGAGATGCCAACTCGTTATAAGAAACCTGCGAGCCTATTTGAAACGCCAAAGCTTGCAATAATTTTGTAATCTTATCCGCTTTTTTCAAATTTTCCCAAATTAAAATATCTTTATATAAATAACTGTTTACAAGCTCCAGCAAAGTTTCTTTTTCTTTGCCGGCGTTTGTAGTAACGTCAGGATAATAGCCATAAATTAAGCGCGTTTCAAGGTTGGAAAGTTCTTCGGCAGGGCTTTTTTGCGCGCAAACTTCTTTAAAAGACAGCGGCAGTAACTGATATTCCCATTTTCTGCCGGTAAGCGGCTCGTTGATTTTATTTGCCAAATCAAAAGAAGACGAGCCGGTGGCAATAACTTTTATATTCTGCGCATAGTCGGTAATTGTTTTTAATTTCAGGCCTATATTTTCTATCATTTGGGCTTCGTCAATAATCACGATGTTTTTGGGGCCTGTAAGCGTTTTAAATTTTTCAGGCGTTAAATTCTCAAATAAACTTTGGGTTTGCGGCTGATCTCCGTATAACCACAAAACATTTTTATCGTCTTTAAAAATATTACGCAGCAGAGTGGTCTTTCCCACCTGCCTTGCGCCGTAAATTATAACCGCTTTTTTATCGTCAAGTTTTTGCCGGATAATATTTTCAAGAAATCTTTGTATATACATATATCCCTCTAAATGCCAATAAATTATAATATTTTTGGATTTAATTCCAATAATATTATATGTAAAGTTGACTATAATGTCAAATTTTTTGCTGATTTGATATAAAAAGATTATCCTTAAATAAATTCAAAAGTTATTTTTTTATTTTTAAAGATCTTATTTTTATATTCTTTTATATAATATTGCAAATTATTTTATCGTTTGGCCTCATAATTTAAAATTATTTCCATTGCAGATTTATGAACCATCTTGCCCGCAACATCCGCAGGCCTAAGCCTCTCTTTATTTTTGTTCGTTAAATCAGCCCCGGACGCAAGCAGAATTTTAATTATTTCAATATTGCCGTATACAGCCGCCATCCAAAGCGCCAAGCGGTTAAATAAAAGATATAATTAAAGCATGAAAGATAAAAACAACTGGCCGGTTTTCGTGCATTGCAGGCACGGTGCGGACAGGACCGGGACTATGGTGGCAATTTCCCGACGAATTTAAAATAGACGATTTCAAAAATGAAAAACACGCGGAAGAAAATAACAAAGGAAAAAAAGCGGTTTTTTGGATTACATTGCGCTGTTTGTTGTGACCGCGGCCATAGCTGCAACGCTTTTGTTGTTTGTTTGTTTTTAACGGAAATTCTTCAATAAATATAAGATTTTTTGATTAGATAATTATGCCAATATAATCAAAATGTTAAAAGAGCAAAAGCTGAAAAAAATAAAAATGCCTATGGCATAAAGAGAGGTTTCTAAATGAAACAGGAAAATAAACTTATTATTTTGGCGGCTGTTTTAATAATCGGCTTGTACGTCGGTTTTAAGTATTTGCCAAAGCATTTGACAAATCCGCGGGCAGAACAATCAAAGCAAGCCAAAACCGCGCGCAAAACAAACGGCAAAACCGAGCCTGCTCCAATCGAAAACAAACCGGTTCAATGCAGCGATTGGATGCTGCAGGAATACACTCTTTCCGTTAAAAACCCCGCTATTTTGGAAATGATAGGCGGTTATGCAAGAGTTGACGTTATAGTAACTTATAAAACAGAAAAGCAGGAGCTTATCGCGGAGACACTTATCCAAAATGCACGCGCGTTTTCAGCGCAGGAAAATGAAAACGGCGGCACGGATATCAAATTATGCGTGACGCCTACAGAAGCCGAAGCGATGAAAAACGGAATATCTGCCTCCGGCGAAATTTTGAACGAACCGCAATACGATATTTCCGTAAGAAATTCCACCGATCTTTTTACACATACTATTAACGCATCGAATCTTTCAAAATTATTATAATGAACGGGGAAATAATTATGAAAATATTTAAAACTTTTTTTGCAATTATGACTTGCGTACTTGCCTGCGTATTTTGTAACGGCGCCGGCGCAAATAATAAAGCCAACCCAAGCGCAATAATTTCGCATAATTACCGCGCTTTCGCGTTGGAAATCGACGACGTTAACGCCGCAATAATTAAGGCCGGCGATAAAATAGACTTTATGTTTGCGTTTGAAGCAATATTTAAAGACAACCCGCGCGATATGATGTCCACCACGATATTACAAGATATTCTGGTGCTGAAAACCGTCAAAATCAAAGGCCGAAATTATTGGATTTTATCTCTGACTCCGTTTGAGGTGCAATATACGGCTCTGTCCCAGCGGGAATCGCCGTTTCCGGCCGCGGCAACTTTGCGCTCAGACGGGGATAACCAAAGATATCCTGTAAATATAGCGTTTATGTCAAAAATAGAAAACGACGACTTTAATTTACTCGAATCCAAAATCAAAAGGCTTTACGCTTTGCCTGTTCCCTGCGAAAGCCGCGATATCAAAAATAATTCTTTTGCCAATATAAATGCTCTGACGGCAAATGGCAAAAATTTGCGTTTCAGTTCCGTTGCTTTTCGGGATAAATTAAAAATCGGCGACAAATGCTATCGGCAGGCTGCCGTATCGCCGGAATTGGCTCAAATTTTATTTTTAATAGAGCAAGCCGGCGGAAAATTTTCCATCGAAGAGAGATAATTATGCAAATAATATTGTTTCTGTTTGCTTTTTGCTTTGGATGTTATTCGTTTTACAAAGGCATTCGCTTTATAATGACTTCCGTCCTATTTAAAAGTCGGGGCGCGGAAACTTATGCGGAAATCGTCGGTTATAAGAAGCACAGCGGCGGCAGAGGCAGGCGGCGCAGCTTGGACACTTTTAACGCTGAGCTAAATTTTAAAATGGGCGACGAAAAGATAACAACCTTCACCCAAACGGTTTTCTTAAATAAGCCGGAACAAGGCAAAACCGTCAAAATCAAATTCGACCCGCAAAATCCAGAAAATGCTGAAATTAAAAATTTTGGTTCTTACTTCTATCCGTTCAGGTTGTTCTTAATCGGAGCATTCTTTTTGATACTGGCCGCAATAATGATATATATACACAGGCCGATACCCTCGCGCGAAAAAGCAAAACAAACCAAATGCCAAAAAGATTACAAAGAATATTACGAAAAGGCTCAAACCGGCGACGATTTGGCGCAATGCCGTCTGGCCGTGTTATATTATAAAGGCGAATGCGTGGAAACAGATTATGAAAAAGCTCTTGATTTGATGGTAAAAGCTGGTAAAAATTGCGCTTCTTCGCCAAGATATAACAGATACCTATCTGCTGACAGCGTGCTGCGCGATTTCGCCAAACAGGATTATGAAAGAGCCTTTGTATGGGCGGCAAAAGCCGCCGAGCAAGGCTATGGTCCGGCGCTGTTTTACATTGGGGAAATATATTCCCAAAAAAATGATAATGAAAAAGCGCTTGAATTCTATTTAAAAGCGGCTGAAAAATGCGATAGGTCGTCATTATTCGCGTTAAAAAGAACGCAAGATTATAGAAAAGCCCTCGAGTTATACGGAGACAATTGCGAGCTGGAAAGATTGCTTGATTATATTTTAAACGAGCTTGCGCAAATATATATGGAAAAGCAGGATTATGAAAAAGCTTTTAAAATATATTCAAAATCCGCGTTGCAAAATAACGCTTTAGCGCAATACAATATTGGAATTCTGTATTATAACGGAACGGGCGTTGAAAAAGATTTGCAAAAGGCCTTTGAGTGGGTTTCAAAAGCTGCGGCTCAAGACAGCCAATATGAGGAAATCAAAAATAATATTGACAAAGAATTAAACGAATGGAATCGAAAATAGTTAGGTTATTTTTTAATATATTTCACTTTTTTACCGGAATAATTTATATGACGAAGTTGTTAACAAAAAATTTTATTGCCGCTTTTATTGTTGCGGCCTCTGCAGTTTTTCTCTCTTCACCACTCCGCGCGCAGGATGCAAAAGATTATGAGCACTTCAGCAGTTTCAACGGTAAAAAAATAGAGAATATCAATGTTTCCACAAACCGCATCAAACCGCAGATAGTAAAAAATAAATTCCTTATTAAGGAAGGCGATATCTTTGCGTATAAAAACTTTGATTATGCCCGCAAAGCCGTGCATGATATGCGCATATTCAAAGAGATGGATATTGAAGCGGAGGTAAACGCCGCGGGTAATTTGGATATCAATATAAATGGGCGGGACGGGTACTATGTCTTCCCTCTTCCAATAGTAATGAGCAGCGGCGGCAGCACAACATTTGCCCTTATGGTGATGGAGGCAAACCTCTTCAAACGCGGGGAGCTTGCCACCTTCATGGGCGCCTACGGGGACGACGGCTACATGGGCATGCTGGGCCTGCACTTAAACGATAACAGCTTTAATTTATTTTTTATCGACCAGGATTATACCCAAAAATTGTATAAAGGCGGCGCTTATAATTCAACGGGGCTTTTCGGTAACAGCGATGATGACCACGGTAAAACCGTTATCAATGAATATAATGTGCAAAAAACGTCCGCCGCTTTAAGTTACGGCCGCTCACTCGGGGAAAAACTTTCCTTCAATATAGCTTATCTCTACCAGGATATTGATTATAAAGCAAAAACCGCCGCCTCATTACTCCCTGATGACGCGGGCTACCACCACCAGTTTTCCGCCGGCATAAGCCTGTACCATAATATAAAGCCTTCCAAAGGGATGGCGGGGGCATTCGGCTCAATATTCGGCATGGGCACGTCTGATAAAGAACACAGGCTTGCAAATCTTCCGTACGTAAAATCGGGTTATTTTGCCTCGTTGGAGTACGGCAGCGGCGGCTCCTACACAGGGGCTGATTATGATATTTCAAAACTTTCCGCCAGCGTTATGGGCAATTTAGAGCTTAAAACAAGGCATACCATTTACGCCGTAATAAACG
>JAISDI010000238.1 GCA_031264895.1 Endomicrobium sp.
GTTATATTTGAACTGCCGCCGGAAATCGCTCCGCCGCTACTTGATATATTGCTTATAAAATTTACCGTAGAATTCGTAAAATTTATATTTGAACCGCTTGCAGAAATCGCTCCGCCGAAAGTTAAACTTGCCGGTTCTCTTGCCGTATTACCTGTGAAATCCACTGTAGAATTCGTAAAATTTATATTTGAAGCATTCGCAGAAATTGCTCCTGCATATGAGGGTCCCGCATTGCCTGTAAAACTTACAGTAGAACTAGTAAAATTTATGTTTGAACCGTTTGCCTCAATCGCTCCGGCATACCACCTTGCGCTGTTTCCGGCAAAAGCCACTGTTGAATTTTCAACATTTATATTTGAATTGCTGCTTATAAAAATCGCTCCTCCGTGATAACTTGTATTGTTTGTGAAATTTATATTAGAATCTTTAAACGTTGCAATTGAACCTACATTTAAGTAAACCGCTCCTCCGGAATAACTTGTCGCTCGGTTTCCGTAAAAAACCGCCGTTGAATTCTCTATGGTTATATGTGAATTGCTTGAAACAATTGCTCCGCCATAAGTTGTCGCCGTATTGCTTGTAAAATTTATCATCGCACTAATAAAATTTATATCCGATGAATTGGAAGCATAAATTCCTCCGCCATAAGTTGCCGTATTGCTCATAAAATTTACGCTAGAACTCTTAAAATTTATATTTGATGAATTGGAAGTATAAATCGCTCCGCCGGAACTGTTAAAAACTCCGTTTATGAAATTTATATTATTGTTAAAATTTACCGAAGCGCTTGAAAAAGAAAAAAGCAGATAAGCATTGTTTCCGTTTAATGTTACGTCTGCGTAAAAGCCAATGGGATCAGTATAGCCGATCGTGGGAAGACCGCTGGAATAAACTATAGTTCCGCTTGTAAACGTGATAGACGTTTCCGCGCTGTTTAGCGCGGAATTCAAGCCGTCCCAACTGCTTACGTATACGGTTTGCGCATACAAATTTATTGACGTAATAAAAATACAGGCAAGAAATGCGAAGACGCTTTTCAGCTTTGGAAGTTTGATCATGTTTTCCTCTCAATTTAAATATATTTTTATATATAAACAAGAAAAAAATAATAATTTATTATGCGGCTGTAAGTATCGAATTGATCGCGGACGAATTGAAGTTTTGCGTTTTTTCAATTCTTATTTCTTTGGCTTTACGTTCGCTTAGAAGTATAAGGTTTATTGTCGCATTGACGGACTGCGCTTCGCGTTTTGCAGCTTGCTCAACGATTTTTTTGTTGAGGTCATTATATGTTCCTTCTCCGCTTTTTATAAAGTCGTTTATTTCAACGGGGATATCGTTAGTGTCTGCGTACGTCAAATAACGCTCTAATAATTTTTCTCCCAAAAGAATTTCAAAGTCTTCATTTGCAAGACCGTCATCGATCCCGCTTTCTTTAAGCGCGATATCGGCCAGCGCTTTGGCAGACAACGCTTTCAAGAACTCAAGCTGCGCAAGCACTCTTTGTTCTTCATCTTTAATATTTTGCCGGATTCTGCGCAGATACAGATATGCCGCGCTGTCTTTATCAATATTTAAAGCTTCCATAGCGGCTGCGACATTGTATTGGGTTACCGCATCGGCGAAATGGATCATATTTTCGTGTTCGGCCTGATAGGCATTTAAAGGTTCGCTGAAATTGTAGCCGGCAGATTTTACTGATTCAGGGGAATACATTTTACTTTCATAAAATTTTAGTATTGCGGATTTAAACATTTCAAGCGCCGCGACTCTGCCCGTTATAGAACGGTTTCCGCCGTTGACGACCTGCCCAAACTCGCTCATTTTAAACATATTGTATTCTTTTGACGAACTTTCCAGCTGTTTTCCGAACTCATCTTCGCTTTTATATCTCTCTATCACGCCCATTTCATGTTTTTCGGAATAGATGGGGTCATGCCTGTACATTTTGCCGTTTTCGACAGTAACATAACCCGAAAAGCCCAGTTCCCTTATCAAATAATTTTTTCTCGACAAAGTATCAGCGGGATCATTTTCTTTTGCGCAAAGGAATATTGCGTTATCTTTGGCAAGTTTTACTATCTTTTTGACCGTTTCATCGTTTACGCCGTCAAAAATACCGAAATCTACGGTTATATATTTGCCTTCAGCCGAGTATACCGCTTTAAGATATTCCAACAAATCTTCAAGTTTTGTTATGTCCGCGTCCATGTACAGCTTTTTCAATATGCCTTTTGCTTCGGAATTTCTTATGCCGTTCAATTTTATAAGTTTTGCAAGCCTTTCTTCTTTGTTTTCGCTTTCCACAATGTCTGCGCTTACCACAAGAGAACCGCTTTTATTGTAAGTTCCGTAATTTTGCGTGGCATTGTGGTCTATTATTATGCCCGGTTTTACATTGCTGAGGTCTGCTCCGGAAGCTTTTTTGATCCTGGATATTGTTCTTGCGTCGCCTTGAAATTTTGGATCGGAAGATATTATTTTTATAAAATTTTCTATCAGCTCTTCAGTTTGCGCCTGCGAATATATTATTACGCGCCCCTGCTCTTTATCGTCTTTTATCCAAACATTTTTATCGTTGATTTTCCAGCCTATATTTAAAAGTTCTTCGTTTTCGCCGGCTAGCTCCCGCGTGAAATAAACGTTGGTATAAACATTGCCGTTTTCGTCTTCGTAGGCCGCGCCGTAATCCGAGACGGCTTTTTCAAGGCTGTTTCCGGCATTATGATAAGTGATCTCTTTTGCCGCGCCTTTTTTTATGAGATGCGCAAAATTTATCAGAGCGTCAAACTTATTTCGGACAAAATTTAAAGGGTTTAACGATCTTAAAACGTTTAATATTTTTTTTAAAAACTTTTCGTCGGGTTCAATGAAAACCATTTTGCCGTTTTCAGAATACGCTATATTTATCAATGCGATGTCTTCTTTCGACACTTGCTCGAAATACCCATATATCCAAAACGTTCTTTCCTTGTCGCTTTGATTGATATCATAGATGGCAATAAAGTTACATTTAATATCAAATTTTTTGCTTAAATTATCCAAACCCAGTTCTTTGCTGTAATTTTCTGCATAATAGAAAGAAGGATCCTTAGAAGCTCTCTTGCCCGCTTCGGCTTTAAGAGAACCGTCTGCCTGTTTTTTGGATAAAATATCAAAAAATTTAGCCAATCTGCGTACATCGTCGGCTTTGATACTGCCTTCCGGCCCAAAACTTTCAATTCCGAGTTTGACCATGGCGTTATGCTGCTCATCATTAGCGTCTTTTTCCATTTTAAATCTTTCTTTGTCAGGATCTTCAAAATGATCGTCTATATGTTTGTTTTCATGAGCAAGAAGAACGGCAATGATTTTTGTTATGCTTTCTTCATCGGCTGCGCCTTCAAAATTCATTGTTGAAAGCCATATCATATTATATTCTTCCGTAACGGCAAGATCAAAACAGTTTCTGTCATTTGCTATAAGCAAAACCGGAACTTTATTTTTAAATTTAATGCCTATATCTTCAAGTTTGGCATAAGCGGCATCGATAAGCCTTTGATATTTTGCGGTTATTTTTATGGATCCCAAGACCATGTTATTTACATCTTCTTCGTTATTGCTGAGGCGCATGCTTGACAATACGTCTTCTATAATGGCGTCGGTAAATAATGCCGCCGTTTTTTTATTGTCGTCTGTCAGTTGAAGGCTGCCGTTTTCGACCAATTTATCCAGTATGCCGTATTCCGTATCGACTTTGCCGAGTCCTGTTTCAAAACCGGCCAAATCGTCTTCGGAAATGCGAAAAGCGTCTATGACCTGCCGTTTTGCAATTCCTATATTTTGGGTTTCGATCTTATCCGCAAATACGGCAATGAATTTCTTAAACATTTCACTCTGCGAATCAGCGCTGTCAAAAATGTTTGTCGCAAAATATGCGGCTGTTTCTGCCGTAAGTTTCCACAAAAACCGTTCATCCGCTTTTTCTTTTAATAGTTTAAAAGCAGAATTTATGTTATTTAAAAAGTTTTCTGCCGCGTCATGTGATCCTACCGTCTTTTCGTTTTTAAAATCAAACAATTTCTTACTAAACGGCAAGAAATCTCCGCCTATAAGGGAATTGGCTAAATTCTCGAAAACATAGGCAAAAAATTCGTGCATAGTTTCCATAGTTTCATTTCCGTGTGAAACATATCCCAATTTATTCAAATAAATATGCCCTAATTCGTGGGCGATGACCGAGATACCGTCAATGGCGTCGGGCGTAAAAATCAAAGCTTCGTCCGCTTGCGCTTTGACCCTGTGTTTTCCTTCTCTTTCTCCTCTTCCTTTCCATTTGTTTACAATTACCGCTTTGGCAATTTGGTCATATATCGAAGGTTCGTCATGCAGTTTACTTAGATCCGGAACGTCTTCCACGGAATGCGACAATACCAAATGAACTCCGGTCATCACGGCTTTCAAATCGTAATCATTTTCAATTTTGATTTTTTTACTCTGAAGCGTTTCTAAAACCTCTTCGGTAATTTCGTTGAGATCTCCCTCATACGACATTTTTTTCAATTGAAGAACGGCAAATAACCGCAGCCTTATATCTTTTGATTTATCATTTGCCAGAGCCGACAGTTCATCTTGGGAATTATTGTTTGCAAGATACATAATATCGAAATACTGCCTTTGCCTGCCTGTAAATGATCCGTTTTTTTCTCCGTCGCTTAACAAATCAAAATTTTGAACTATGAGATTGTCGATTTCAAGCATAAAAGATTGATAAAAGCTCGTCTCATCTTCATTGGAAATCGGCGGTTTATTTTTCATAACGCGTTTTCTCAGTTCGATAATACTTTTAAGCGCCTGCTGCTGTTGCTTGCCGGCGCTTTCTGTCAATTTATTGTTTAAGTCTTGTAGTTCTTTTGCATATTTTTTCATTTTGGGCGAAGCAAAAGCAATTGCAAAATTTGTCGCGATAGGAGTAATGTTTGTATCGCCTCTTGTACCGTAGCGTTTAATAAATCCGCCGATGTCTGCGCCGTCGTTGGCATCCGGCAAAACTGCCGCTGCGGTTTCCGCTTTTTCAATTTGCGTTTCTTCCTGCGTTCTGAAAAAATAAAAATGATCCACTAAAGTATGAACCGCCAAATTCAACGAAACGCCCAGCGCCGCAGAACCCGCCAGCAGCCCCATTGCCAAAGGCAGCGTGAAAGGAGCAAATGCAAGCGCAATGCCAAACACAAGCAAAGGCAAGTAAGTTACGGCAGAAACTATAGCCGCGCCCGTTTTTGCGCCTTTTGTTTCATGGTCTTTTATGAATTTGAACGGGTTTAACGATTCGAAAAACTCTATCCTTGCCACATGCCACGCTATCTTCAAAGGCTTTTCGCCTTCTTCTATCATCATCATCACTTTTGCTTGGTTTTTTGGCAGGAGCGCCGATGTAAATTTTTTATTAAACATACTGCGTGTTTCGTTAGGGATCTCGACTTCATTGTGATATGCGCCTTCGCCATAAACGCTGTCAACAATTTCTTTATGGCTTCTTATTTGTAAATCTTTATATTTTTCCCTGAGAGAGTTCAAATCTCCGGTCAAATTTTTTATTACTTGCGGATTTTGGAAAAAGCGTCCCATAATATCTCTTTGCAGATCGCTAAAAGCTTTATTATGAGTTCCGTCGTCGTCTTTGCCTTCAATAATATGCGTGACCTCATGCACTAAAGTACCAAAATAGCCGGATATCCATTTGGCAAAAAAATCTTCTGCGGCATCGGGTCGATCAGATCGGATGATTTCTTTTGAAGGAAACCACAAAAGTGAAGTTAAATTAACAGTAATTTCGCTTCTGTAAGCCATTGCCAAAGCATCAATTTTGCCATTTAGGGTATACTTGATATTAATTTTTTGATCGTATCCGTAACTTTCACAAAGAGCGTCTATTATTTTTCTAAAGACATCGTTCATAAATCTTAATTCTTCGGCTTTTTCTATTACCGGATCATCGATAATTTTTGTTTGTTTCTTTTCTCTGGCAGTTTTCGGAACTTTGGAATCGCTTTTTCCGATTTCGTTTGCCTCAATTTCTTCAGCTCTCTCTAATGAAAGTTTTATTTGTTTCATTATGTAAACGAGATAATCTATAGTTCCCATATCGCCAATGCCCCATGAAAGAAAAAGACCGTCTCTTTTGGGTAAATACGACATGCCGATCGCATTTATCATATTATCTATATTATAAGCTTTCCTTTCTTGCGCGGAAAGCATTCTGTTGACCGCCAAATTCATTATTTCGCTTCTTAGCCTGATAATAGCGTCATACAATTCATCTTCGCTTATTTCTTGAATATCTATACCGTTTAAAAAGGCCTCTGCTTTCTCTGTTGCGTCATTATCATTTACTAAGGATAAGGAATAAATATTTTTTACAAAATCAGACAGATAATCGTATCCTATATTCGAAGTTCTGTCTTTTAGTATTTTGTTGACCGGCACTTGATCTACAAATGTGTCCCTTATTAAAATCAATACATCTTTAACTTCGTCAAAATTGTATCCTTTTTCAAATTTATAGTCTCCCATAAACCCGGTCAGCTTTTTGTTATGTCCCATTTGATACCAATCTCTTTTATGAAGCCAATCATACGGAATACCTATAACGGGAGAGCCGTTTGCTTGCGCTTTTGCCATATAAAGCTGCATAAAAGCGGCAAATAAATGTTTTATTATCATAGTCTTATCATCATCGCTAAGCTGAATGTCTTGTTTGTCGATCAAAAGGTTTATCCGCTCCGGAATTTCTATAACTATCCCGTTATCAATGATCCATTTAAGCGCATTATATAAAGGATGGCCTTCTGCGATATTAAGCGTGTTTTCAAGAAAATCAACTCCTATATTTTTAACGAAAACGCCGCCAATTATAAGAGCGGACTGTTTCTTCGGAGTATCATATACCCGGAGATCTTCCTTTTCTGACTTGGCCGGCTTTGCAAGCTCTTGATTTTCGATATAATCGGTAAAAATTTTACCGTTAAACTTTATATTTCCTTTAAATTTATGTAAAAAGCCCAAATGTTTCTTTATATTAAAACTTAAATAATCAGCGTTTTTTTCATTCATGTGAATTTCTACTCTTGTTCCCTGTTTTAAATATTCTTGTTCCTTTATGTTGTATTTAATAGTATTTCCCGAAGGGACAAGCTCAACGGAGTATGTCTGCCCGTTTTTTGAAGTAATAATGACCGCTTTTTTAACATCTTCCTTAAATATTGAAAATATACCGTTTCCGAAACTGTTGTGTCCGGATTTTGTTTTTAAATT
>JAISDI010000103.1 GCA_031264895.1 Endomicrobium sp.
GAACAGGCGAGATAAATAAAAAATGGGGAGTTATTTTAAATGAATCAACTATGGCGGGATAAAGTCAACTTTACAGATTTGATAATAAAAATTGCAAATGAAGCCGGCTTTCAGGTAAATCTTTTAGAAAAAGATTATTATTTAACGCTAATATTATCAAAAATAAATGAACTTTGTCCGAATCTTGCTTTTAAAGGCGGGACTTGTCTGAATAAAATTCATTTTGACTATCATAGATTAAGTGAAGATTTAGACTTTACAATGATTTTGCCTCAAACAAAAATGACGCGCAAGGAACGTTTCGCGCTCATGAAGCCGGTAAAAGAAAAAATGGAATCTTTTGTAAAACAATTCGATATGAAAGTTGAAAATTTAAATAAAGCCGGGCATAGCGAATCAACCATGTATAATTTTCAATTGACATATGACTCCGTGATTACAAACAAAGAAGAAATTATAAAGCTTGATATAAGTTTAATAGGAACTCCGGTAACGCTGACTGAAGAAAAAGAAATAAAACATAAATTTTTTAATCAATTCGGAGAACGGTTAATAAATATCGGAAATGTAACGACGCTTTCGCTTAAAGAATTGATTGCCGAAAAAATGAGAGCCGGCGCAACAAGAGAAAAGATTGCCGCAAGAGATTTTTATGATTTGGATTATGCCATAAGAAACAAATTTGATTTTAAAAATAAAGATTTTGCGGCGGTATTTAAGAAAAAACTTGCTCAAGAAAATTTTGATGCTGATTTAAATAAATATGCAATAAATTTAGGCCGCAAAGATGAAGAAATAGCGGAAATGAAAGATAAATTACAAGAAGAACTATATCCTGTTTTAACTATACAAGAAAGAAAAATATATAATATCAATAAAGCTTTGGAACGTATTAATAATGTAGTAAAAACTTTGTCAGAAGAAGCCGCAAGTTAGCCCTGCTGCAAAATAAAAAAGAGGTAAGCAAAGTTTTTTTAACGAAAATAGAAATTAAAATGGGATATAAAAACCCTCTTAGCCGTCACCCTGAACTCGTTTCAGGGTCTTTTCTTAGTTTTTTATTATAAAGCTTTTGTGTCTAAAATTGGAATTATAAAATAGTATTTTATATAATGATTGAAAATTTATAACCAATTGTCTGGAGATAAAGATGGCAGCCATAGACAAGACAAGACAAGACAAGACAAGACAAGACAAGACAAGACAAGACTAAATTTTCTTCTTTTATCTTTTTTTAAATATTTTTTTGCCTTATCAATACGCAGCATATTAAAAAAGTCTGGTTTTTATTAACCGGACTTTTTTATTTTTTTTATAGTTTATCATGCACTGCATGTAAAGAATTTTAAACAGCTTTATTTAAGACGAAAAAAATGTGCGAAGCAGTAAATTCAAAGCGCGCGAAATTATTGTTTAGCAAATGTTTTATGGCCAGGAATTTTTAAAAGGAGAAATAGTTAATGGGAAATTCATTTAGAGTTATGTTATTATTGACTTTTGCGTTTACATTGGCAGGCTGCGGAAAAGATAACAAAAAAAATTCTACAAATTCGGAATACATATCCGGTATATGGGAAAGAGCCGGCAAAATAGGATCAATAAGGTGGGAATTTGGCGCAGATGGCCAATTTACGAAATACGAATACTATAACAAAGTTTTACAGAATGTATACAAAGGGAAGTATCACGCTTCTTCTGTGAAACTGACTTTTGAGATTAATAGTTGCCTGTCGTGTGATACAAATGATGATAGAGTTGTAAATGAAGATAAATTTCAGCCTAATATTGATGATTTTGTTGACGGAAAATATACCGTTTCATATATGGTTTTCGGAAATTTATTGATTATTGGAAAGTATATTTATGACCGCATAGAGTAAAAATTAATATATCATTTATAGCAAAACAGCTTAACATTGTCTCTTTTCTAAAACTTCGCGAATTCCCCATGTGGAAAATCGGAAGTTCCCCTTTTGTAAAAAGTCGAAGACTCTGGCGGGGAACAACTTTTGTCTTTCAGCTGGATCTGTTATAAGAAACCGGTGTCGTTTAAAATACCATGCCGCACGTAAGCGCTCGTTATAATTTGCAGTTTGCGAGGACACGGCCTTTTTTGAAAGTTGAAATGCCGAAGCAGAGGAAGAATAGTGCCGCAATTGCGCCGAATATTGCAAGTTTGTTTCTTAGTACCATGCACGCCGCAAGAACTACTACACCTATAATAATATATGTGATTCCTGTGCTTTTCATCATTTTTGACATTTTTTGCGCTTCAAAAGACGTGTAATCTCTTATCATCTGAAATTCTTCGCCGTTTAAATTTATTCCTCTGGCTATAAGTGTTTTTAAAGCCGTTTGATTGTCTTCGGGATTGCTTGAAATCATCTGTTTGCGCAGTCCTGCCAAAACTTCGGCATCGCCTTTTTTCGTAAATTCTTGGTTAATAAGATTTGAAAGTTCAGCTATGTTTCTGTTCATGAGAATTCCTCATTATTTAATAGTTTACATATTGCCAAATGCGCCATATTTAATCCGAAAATTCCGGTTATGGTTGGCAGGCTTCCGAGAATTTTTGTCGAATTTTTTTCAAACTGTTCGCTGCCTTCAGGCAGATTTTCGGGGTAAAGCGGTTTCATTTGCGGCGGCTGTTCGGAGAAAACGCACGTAATTCCGCTTTTTATACCGCATTTTCTGAGTTCTCCGCGCAGCCTTTCGGCAAGCCTGCAATGATGGGTTTCAAAAAGATCAGCAGTCTTGATTGCTGCGGGATTTGTTTTTAATGCCGCGCCCATTGAAGATATTATAGGCAGATTATTTTTTACGCAGTACTCCAAAAGTCTTACTTTCGGACTGAAAGAGTCTATCGCGTCTACGACCAAGTCAGGCTTATTTTTGAAAACTTCTTCCAGATTGTCAGAATTGACAAAAACCCGCATTGTTTCAATTTTACATTTTGGATTAATATCGGAAACTCTTGCTTTTGCAATATCGGTTTTATCTTTTCCAAGCGTTGAATGCAGCGCATAAAGCTGTCGGTTCAAATTGGTTATTTGTATTTTATCGCTGTCTACAAGCAAAAAATTTCCTATACCGCAGCGCGCAAGCGCTTCAACCGTATAACTGCCTACAGCCCCAAGCCCGATTACAGTAACTTTCGCTCGCTGAAGTTTTTGAAGATTGTCCTGCCCGATGAGAAGCTGGGTTCTTAAAAATTGTTCCATTTTTTCCTTTTCAATAATAAACAGGGATTCTTTAACTCAATTCAATATAATGCAGCTAAAAAATTTTAACAAATTTGGCTAAACAAGTTAAACGGATCAATTTTTATAATTGCATTTAATGCCGCGTTGTATCATTTCCCTATAATTTCTACATTTAGTTTTGAAGTTGAGGCTCTTCCTAAGTCGTCTACTGCCCTTACCGTGTATGCGCCGGATTCGGTTTTTGCGCTTAGGACTGTTCCGGGTTTGCTTTGGCCTATATATTTGTCGTTTAAGAACCAGAAAATATTTTTCGCGTCGCTGTCGGCGTCGGCTTTAAACGGGATCGTTTCATTTTCAAAATTCTCGGCTCTGAAAGCGTATGTTATATTGGTCGTTGGCAGTAAAATTTGCGGCGGGTTTCCGTAATCGGCGACTTTTCCTATTTCTAAGTCCGGCAGATATCTCGGCGGAGTTCTGTGCGATATTCCGGCCATGGTAAAAATTGACATGATTTCGGAATTCCAGAATTCGTAAACGGCTATATTGGTTTTTTCGGGGTCGTAATATGCGGCTCTAAGACCCGTTTTTTTGTCTATGTAAACAGGCCTGTGCACGTCGCATATTTTTATGGGAGATTTTGCGGGTATGAAATAAGTTTCGGTTGTCTGCCTGCAGTATTGCGAAGGCAAATCTCCGGAAACCGAGCAGACTTCGACTTTTGTAATATTGAGATTATCTCCGCGCATTTTTGATCCGCTGATTTCTTTTTTTTCTCCGGAAACGGACTTGATTATTTCAAAAAACAGCGGCGTAGCGGAATCTCTCGCAGTAAATGTCTGGTTTCCTTCGTTGTCAAACTTTCCTATCCATACGACCAATACGTAATCTCCGAAGACTCCCGCCGTCCACGCATCCCTGAAAGCGTATGATGTTCCGGTTTTCCAGTAAACTTCAAAATCGCCGACACGCTGCGCCGCTCTGATTTTATTTTCCGGTCTTTTATTGTCTTTAAGCATCATTAAAGTCAAAAATGCGGCTTCCGGAGATAAAACGTTTTCTTCTTGGACTTTTTCATATTTGTCAAACCTTAAATCTTTTAAAATGCCTCCGTTTGCAAACATTGCATATAACTGTGCGATTTTTTCAGATGAGATTTCAAAACCGCCTATTGCAAACGACGAACCGTAATATTGTGAATCTTTCAAATTTTTTACTCCGGTTTTTTGAAGCAGAGATAAAAAGCTGTCAGGATTTATTTTAAATAAAAGTTCTATAGCCGGTATGTTTCTGCTTTGCGTGAGAGCGTCTTTTGCAAAAACGGGACCTAAAAAATCTCTGTCTGAATTTTCAGGGGAATGAATGCCGTAATGTTTTGGCGTGTCTTTTAACAGCGTAAGCGGGTGGATTATGCCTTTATCGAGGGCAATCGCGTATATGAAAGGTTTTAGCGTCGAACCGGGCGAACGGTATGCAGCGCAGCCGTTGACCTGTCCTTGTATTGTGTCGTCAAAGAAATCTGCCGAACCTATGTAAGCGCATATATCCATGCTTTTATAGTTCAACACAATTGCGCAGGCATTGTTTATACCTTTGCTTTCATTGCGTTCAATATAATATTTCATTCTTTCTTCAACTAAACGCTGGATGTTTAAGTCCAAAGTCGTCGATATTACGAAATCGTCGTTTAGATCAAGTATTTTATTGACAAAATGGGGCGCTTCAAAAGGCAGGTTTGAAGGTTTTTTAATTTGGAGCGGCATATCAAAATAATTTTTCTTATCGGCGTCCTGCGGATATTTTTTTATCCATTTTTCAAAAACTATTCTTCTTGCATTTTCCATTCTTTTTCGGGTTGTGCTGTCGGAAAGTTTTCTTAAATTCGGATTTTGCGGAATAACGCATAAAGTGAAAGATTCTAAAATTGTGAGGTTTTCAGCTTTTGCGGAAAAATAAATCAGGGCTGCCGCAGCAGCGCCTTCTATATTGTATCCATAAGGAGCGATATTTAAATAAGCTTCGAGAATATCGTTTTTGCCGTAACGCATTTCAAGCCAGAACGCCGCAAAAATCTGCTTTATTTTGCCCGATACGCAAGCGCTGTCAATGCCGTAAATCATTCTTGCCAACTGCATGGTTATTGTCGACGCGCCGACAGGCCGCTGTTTTTTTATTATGCTTATCCAAAAACCTTTCAGCAGCGAAACGGGATTTACGCCCGGGTGGAAATAAAAATATTTGTCTTCATACAAAAGAGTTCCTTTTTTAAGAGATTCGGGCATTTTTGAAAGCGGAACGAAAAGCCTGTATTTTTCGTCCTGAGACGTAGTAAGCCTGAGCAGTTTATCGTTTCTGTCAAAAACCGCTTGAGAAAAGGAATATTGCGATAAAATATTTTGTCTCGGAAAAATTCTTATTATAAGCAATAAAAATAAAACGCCCGGCAAAACAACCGCCGCGCGTTTTATTGTCAAAATTATTTTTTTATTGTTTTTACTCATATGGGGTTCTCTAAAAATCTTAAAAAATTCAAATTAAAAGGTTAGTCATCAACCCACTGAAATATAGTTAAGCTAAGATAAAAAATCTTTTTTGTATTTAAAATGGATGCCCGATTACGAACTTCGGGCATGACGACAAGGATGATTCCTACGCTAGTTTGTCATCCCCGAAAGTTTTAATCGGGGATCCATTTTGCCGTTTTGCTGTTTTGTCGTCATGAACTTGTTTCAGAATCTCGTCGTGAAAAAGGTTAACAACAGACCCTGACAAACTTTGTTTTCAGGGTGACAGACAGCGTTGCTGTCAATGCTGAATTTATTTCAGCATCTGCCATTGTCTTTGTAATATGCCGCCTGCAAAGGCTTTGCAGGGTGACGGCTAAGTGGATCAGTTAGGCTGCGTGATCTCTATTGCCGACTGTTTTGTTAATGCCGAAACTTCGGGATCGTACAGACCTGCCGTAAAAACTCCGGGTACCGTGAAGCTGCCTTTTGTTACAACTTTAACTTTGTAAGTCAGTTCCAGAATATTTTTGTATGCGCTGGCATAGAAAATCATTCTGTCTTCCCTTGCGTCTGAACTTGAGTAAGAACCGTTTTGCGAACCGCTTATGATTTCAAAACATGCCGGAAGCAAATCGACTATTGCAAGCGATACGGAATCTTTTGTTTTTGCTCTTACTCTTATGCGCACGGTAAGTTCGTCGCCGATATTTGCGGCGCTGACCGCCGAGCCGCTTCCGTCAATGTATTCGCGCGATATTTCCGCGCCTTCGGCATGTTCTTTTGCGCTTCTGTCAAAACCCTGCTGAAGCGCGCTGTAATATATTTTCCCCAAATCTGCGTTTGAAAGTACCGTAAACGCATTTACGCCCGAATCAAATTTTGAATAAGGAAAAGGGTCGGCCGTAAGGTTTAACGCATTTTCTTTTTTATCTTTGTCTATCGCGTTTATTTTTATGTTCGCGTCTTTTCCCTCTTGGCTTTCGGAATAAGACAGAAGCGCAAGCAGCGTTGAAGCCGACGAGATAGTATTGAATTTCCCTTCGGATAATACGGTAATCAGCCCGTCCGCTATGCTTTGAGCGTCTGCATTGAGGTTTCGCGCAAAATGTTTATTGCAAAGATACAGATATATCGCATTACGCTGCGAGCTTGAATCATAATCCGAATAGAAAATAAATTTTTCTTTTACGTCTGGCGCATAAGATTTGATAAGGTCGTCCGCTTTTTTAAAGTCTTTAAGCATTAAATAACATGAAGCCAAATAAGCCGAAACAATG
>JAISDI010000105.1 GCA_031264895.1 Endomicrobium sp.
AAAACAATTTGGGAAGGGCTTAATGTACTTAATATCTTATTAGCATATAGAGAATGCTTTGTATGATTTTGTGGGTCAAGTATAGTTCTGTGAAGGGGTGGCATATACGAAGTATATAACGGGGTAGTCTTTGTTGCCGTTTGTCGTTTGTCGTCATTCCCTGAATCTGTTACAGGGAATCCACGTTAATCTGTGTCGTTAGTCATACAATACCGCGCAATATTTTATATACGATGAAGCGGGCTTTTGAATGTCCGTGAAATTTAAGAGGTAAATAAAATGGCAGAAATTTATTTGACAAGAGAAGGCAAGGAAAAATTAATCAAAGAGCTTGAAGCGCTTCAAAAAAGAAAACCGCTTATACAGGACGAAATTGCGCGTGCAAGAGAACACGGCGATTTAAAGGAAAACGCGGAATATCATGCGGCCAAAGAGACGCTTACGAATCTTATGAGGCGCATAGCAGAAATCGATTCTAAAATATCCAGAGTGAAAATAATAGAAGATTTACACATCGACGCGGACAAAGTGTTTATCGGCGTTACCGTTACGATACAAGACGAAGACGGAGACGATTATAAATATACGATAGTAGATCTTGAAGAGGCAAATCCGGCTGAAAGCAAAATTTCCGTTCAGTCGCCGCTGGTTCAGGGTTTGCTTGGTCATAAAGAGGGCGAAACGTGCGAAGTTGATTTGCCCGCCGGAAAAGCAAAATTTAAAATATTAAAAATTACGAGATAGAGGATAAAATGTATTTTTCAAAAATGCTTATACCTACTTTAAGAGAAGCTCCTTCGGACGCGGACATAATTTCGGCAAAACTTATGATAAGAGCCGGCATGATACGCAAGGTGGCTTCCGGGCTTTATGAGTTTTTGCCTTTGGGGCTTAGAGCGCTAAAAAAAGTCGAAAATATAATACGCGAAGAAATGAATGCTATTGACGGACAGGAAGTCTCTCTTCCGCTCATATTTCCGAAAGAGCTGTGGCTTGAAACGGGAAGATGGAACGTTTACGGAAAAGAACTTTTTAGGCTCAAAGACAGAAAAGACGCTGAATTTTGTCTTTCTCCCACTGCCGAAGAATGTATAACGGATTTGATAAGAAAAGATATTAAATCATATAAGCAATTGCCGTTAATGCTTTACCAGTTCGGCAGAAAATTCAGAGACGAAATACGCCCGCGCTTTGGGGTAATGCGTTCAAGGGAATTCGTCATGAAAGACGGATACTCTTTTCATGCCGATGAAACGGATTTGGAAAAATATTATAAAAGAGCTTTTGAAGCTTATACAAATATATGCGAAAGGTGCGGCTTTAAATTCCGCGCAGTTGAGGCTGCGTCCGGAGCAATCGGAGGTTCTTTTTCGCATGAGTTTATGGTTCTTGCAGAAACGGGAGAAGAAGAAATAGCATGGTGCAGCTGCGGTTACGGTGCAAATACCGAAAAAGCCGAATGTGTGACCTGCGAATTAGAATCTTCTGAAAAACTTGACGCGGAGGAAATTTTAACTCCCGGTATCGGTACGGTTGAAGACGTGGCAAAATTCTTAAAAACCGACCCGAAAAAGTTTATAAAAACCATGATTTATACAGCCGACGGCAAACATGTTGTCGCGCTTGTCAGGGGCGATTTTGAAATAAACGAAATTAAGCTTAAATCGTTTTTAGCCTGCGAGGAACTTGATTTAGCCGCCGAGAAAACAATAAATGACCTCACGGGCGCGCCTTTGGGTTTTGCGGGGCCTGTAAATTTGAAAGAAAAAGTAAAAATTGTTGCGGATCTTTCAGTATTAAATATTGTAAATGCCGTAACCGGAGCAAACAAAAAAGACTATCATTTAAAAAATGTCAATATTAATAAAGATTTTCAATATGACGCTGTTGCCGACATAAGAAAAATAACGTACGGCGACATCTGTCCGCGCTGCAAAAAAAATAAAGTGTCTTTTTCAAGAGGCATAGAGATAGGTCACATATTTAAGCTCGGTACGAAATATTCCAAATCGATGAACGCTTCGTATCTGGACACGAACGGAAAAGAAAATTTTATCGTAATGGGCTGCTACGGAATAGGCTTGACGCGTATTCTTGCCGCCACAATCGAGCAGTCTCATGACGATAACGGCATAATATGGCCGGACAATATAGCGCCTTTCGAAGTCATAATCGTTGCGGTTAATTTTGTTTCGGAAAAAACAAGAGAAGTTACCGAAAAAATATATAAAGAACTTTCGTCAAAAGGAATAGACGTTTTAATTGACGACAGAGATGAAAGAGCCGGCATAAAATTTAAAGACGCCGATTTAATAGGCATACCATACAGAATAACGATCGGCGAAAAAAATCTTGCAGAAGGCAAAGTCGAACTCAAAGCCAGAAGAGACGATAAAAGCGCCGTAAAATTGTTGACTCCGGAAGAAACTATAAACGAGATATTGAAAATATACGGGCGCTAACGCACGGCAAAGCCCTAACGGGCGGCAAACTAGAAAAGCCCCGTTCCCTTTTTGGTCTTTGTCGTAAAATTCCCCTCTTGTGGATCTTACCATTACCCACAAGTATTTATGAGTTATGGGATTGGTAAAAAACAAGTAAAAAACAGATTTGTCATACCCGAAAGTCGTAATCGGGTATCCATTTTTGCTAAAAATATAAGTTTTTCTCAAGTTTTTTAACATGGAT
>JAISDI010000199.1 GCA_031264895.1 Endomicrobium sp.
ATATTTTCAAAGATTATTAGTGTTATCTTGGATAATGCTTTTTTGGTTTGCTCCATAGGTACTTCTTCTCTAATTTCTTCAGGGCGGTCATTTCCATGTAACAAAAAGATCTTTTGTCATTGAATGCTGTCACAATCTTGACTGAGATTTAAAAAAGTATTTTATTTATTTTCGAATTCTTTTACTAAAGCTTCCGCTTTGTCGGCGGCTTCTTGCAAAATTCTTACATATTCTTTCACATAAGCATCAGCATCATCGAGATAAGTATTCTTATTTTTAGCCTTACCGTATTTAGATCTTATTTGTTTTGTTATCTGGTTTGAAAGTTTTGACAACTTAGAACTGACTTTATTTAGTTGCGAACTGTTTTTTTTCATGGACTTATTGAAACTGTCCTGTGACATAGCATAAGCATTTAGCGGCAATACAGTTGTAACAAACAAAACTACAGCAAACAATAAAGATACATATTTCATGAAACGCCTCCTATGCGTAAAAAATATTATCAAATACAAAACTTTATTCTTTCTTGATAATGCTTACATTTGAAGACACAAAACAGCTTAAGCATTTAAAAAACCTTTCTAAAAAGAACTTGAATTTGTAAGGATTTTATCAATAATAAAAAAATATGTCAATTACCAGCCACAAATTGACCATCGCAAAATTAAAATCAGGTTCTTTTATATAGCAAAAAAATATATTGATAAAATCGAAAAAATTATATATGATTCTTATCATTCATATATGTATTGTAAAAAAGGAGGCTTTTTATGCCAAAAGTTTTGTTTTTTGCGGCGGCGCTTTTTATGTCATTTCTTTTTGCAGTTTCAATTTCCGCACAATCGGGAAATGTTGTGCTTATCAAAGAAAGAGAGAAACAAAAAATTGTTATAAATGATAATTATTATTTTACATATATTTTTTCGGGAAAACCAAAAATCGGGCCGTCGGTAATTAGAATCAGCATTTTTAACAAAGACGGCAGTCAAAATACTTCTCTTGAGATTCTCGGAGCGTACGATATGCCACAAATGCGCGGGCATCATTCTTCGGGACCCGTAAAATTTCAAAAAAATAAAACCGGCGATTATTTGATGCCGCTTAATTCCGTCATGAGAGGCAAATGGGAAATATTGCTTGAGTTTCAGGAAGACGGCGAAAATATCTTTACCGGAGTGATTAACATTAATATATAAAACATGAAAAATATCGTTTTAACTTTACTTTTACCGTTTCTTTTATTCTCTCCGGTTCATGCCGGCAGCAGTTTATTTTTCGGAGAAATTCAAGCAGTTGCCGGGTACTCTTCTATGGATGATAAAGTAATTTACCGTTCCGGACATGCGCAGGATCCGATGCAAAAAAATTCCGTAGGATTTGATTTAATAAAAAAGTTTTCTTCCCAAACAAGAGACATTCTTACCGCGGCATTACAATTGAGAGTAGCTTACGATGACAATGAAGAAAAAGCCCAGCTGCAAGTTTACAATGCTTATTTAAAAGCAAAAACTTTTTTCGCGGACATTTATATAGGACACAGCCGCACGGCATTCGGTCTTGAATCTTATTGGGACACGCACGGAGAATTAATTCAGCCGCTTCAGATGTACGGTTTCGGATATGACAGGGACTGGGGAATAGTATTTTCAAAAGATACGGCAAACGGAAACGTGCAGTTTGCATTGACATCGGGAACCGGAATGACATTGAGGTTTAAAGATAACTGGCTTATAACTTCAAGAATATCGAAAGGCGTGTTGAGCTATGACAATTACACTTTGGGTTTATCGGTAATGGCCGGAAATGTTCTTGAAACAATGGGATACTCTATAATGAGTGAAGAAATCTCGGAACTCGGTTTTGCGTCGGCGGATTTTGCTTATAATCACAATAATTTTGAACATAAAGCCCAAATAAATGCCGGAAAAATCACAGATGACGCGGCTTTTGCGGGACTATACCGCATAAGTTTAAATTTCCTTGAAGAAAACAAATTAAAACTCGAAGGGCAATACGTATATACGCGCCGCGAGGACTCTGATAACCATTATATAGACGCGCAAATCAGTTATAAAATAAATTCCGACATAACGGCAAGGCTGGCATACGGATGGCAGCGCGAGATGAACGACAGCAAAATCGTAGCGCAGTTTTATTATTATTTCTTAATTTAAACGTAAATAACGGAGCTTTCAATGAAAAAAATTATTTTGTCTTTAATATTTTTATCGGCGCTTGCGGCTTCGTCTTGGGCGGCTGTCGGCTGTGACTTAAACGACCCCGACCGCGACGTAAAACGTTTTTTCCCCTCTTCAAACGGCTATAAAACCGCATATCTGTCAATAGACAAACTCGGCGGCGCGCCTTTGCTTAAAGAAGTCGAAGAAAAACTCGGGGATACTTTTCAGGGTCTATACGAAACAATAGACGTTCCGTACACTTTATACACGGTGTTTAAAGACAAAGAAGTTATCGGTTACATTCACGGCATAAACCAAAAAGGCAGGTACGGCGGGCTTCAGGTATTTTTAGTCTATGATAAAAACCAAATTATTAAAAATTTTTATTTTCAAAAACTGACGTCAAAAAAAGCAAAAGAACTGCGTTCGGCGGAATTTGCAAAGCAGTTCGAGGATTTAAGCCTGTCCGATTTTGGCGATTATGATCCAAAAACCGGCGAAACAAAAAACCAAAAAGTCGCCGACATAAAAAACCCAGACCCCGAAGACACGATAGATTTCCCTGCAACGCTCCGAGCTGTAAAAAAGAATTTGGTATTGGTAAATATATTTTTAAAAGATAATTAGTAATTAGTAATGAGTAGTTAGTAATTAACGACAAAAGACAAAACGGCAAAATGGATCCCCGATTACAGATTTCGGGGATGACACGGCATAGAGGCTGTCATTCCCGAGTGTCGTAATCGGGAACGTGAAATATATATAAACTCA
>JAISDI010000225.1 GCA_031264895.1 Endomicrobium sp.
CCCGATAAAAACCTTCGGGAATGATAAAGTAGTGAAATCGTTTTTTGTCGTTCTATAATACTCCGCGTTACGCGGTAAGGATTTAGATGATACAATTAGACAGCGAAGTGCAGTATATAAAAGGGATCGGGCCTAAGAGGGCGCAGGGGTTGTTGAGGCTTGGTATTAGGAATGCGGGGGATCTGCTGACTTTTTTTCCCAGTCAGTATCAGGACAGGACGCGCATTGTGCCGGTTTCGGACGCTTATAGATATGAGCAGGTTTGCATATGTGGCCGCATTGGAAAAGCTTATGAAAGAAAACTTTCAATGGGGCTTTTTATTTTGGATATTGAGATTTTTGACAATTCCGGTATGGCATATGTAAGATTTTTCCGCAAGAAAAACCCGTATTCAAAAGTAGACGTGTTTGCTTCGATAAAGAAAGCTTTTGAATCCGGTAAAACGGCGTATATTTTCGGAGACGCTAAAGCGGAAATAGGCATAAGGTACGTATCCGTAAACGATTATGAGATCACTGCGTCCGTCGATGACATTCCGTTGTTTTTCAACAAAATAATTCCGGTTTATCCGGCTACCGAAGGGCTAAATCAGAAAGTTATAAGAGAAGCCGTGCGAAACGCTTTAGATACGGCGGGGAATTTGTATCCGGACATTTCGGGAATAATCCCGGAATTTGAAGGCGTTCCGAAAATAAAATCTTTTGAAGCTATAAGAAAAATACATTATCCGCTTACGCTTGACGATGCGGAAAATGCAAGGAGAGCTTTTGCCGCGCAGGAATTTTTTGTTTTGGAAACGGCGCTTGCAATCTCCCGAAATGCGATAAAAAAGAATCCTAAAAAACGGCATTACGAAATAAAAAAAAGTTTTCTCACGCCTTTTCGCCAAAATTTAAAATTCGAGTTTACCAAAGCTCAGAAGAAAGCCATAAACGACATTTTCGACGACATGCAGGATGTTTACCCGATGAACAGAATGCTCATGGGGGACGTTGGCAGCGGTAAAACTGTTGTCGCGCTTAGCGCGGTTTTGCTTGCCGCGGAAAACGGTTTTCAATCAATGATTGCCGCGCCTACCGAAATTTTGGCAGAACAGCATTTTCTTACTATTTCAAACATGCTTGAAGGGTTGGACATAAATATTGTTTTGGCAACGTCGTCAACATTGAAAAAGAAAAGTGAAAGAGAAAAAATTCTTGCCGATGTACACAACGGTAAAACGCAGATAGTTATCGGCACGCACGCTCTTATGGAAGAAAGAGTAAAATTTAAAAATCTCGCGCTGATAGTCGTTGACGAACAGCACAGATTCGGCGTTATGCAAAAATATGCAGCTTTGGGTAAAGCCGACAGCCCCGACATTCTCATGATGACGGCAACGCCTATCCCGCGCGCTTTGGCCATGACGGTTTACGGCGAAATGGACATGACCGTAATAAACGAACTTCCGGCAGGCAGGATCCCCATACAAACTTTTTTTGTAAGCGAAAGCTATGCCTACAGTAAAACTGTCGCTGAACTGCAAAAAGGCGGACAGGCCTATATAGTTTATCCGCTGATAGACGAATCCGATAAAATAGCTTTAAAATCCGCGACGGCTGAGGCAGGAAAACTTTCACAAGGTGTTTTCAAAAATTATAAAGTCGGCCTTTTGCACGGCAAAATGAACCCGTCCGAAAAAAATGACATAATGAAAAAATTCAAAAATAAAGATTTTGACGTAATGATTTCAACGACGGTCATTGAAGTAGGCATTGACGTTCCTAATGCCTGCGTGATGATAATACAACATGCCGACAGGTTCGGTCTTTCGGCTCTGCATCAGCTGCGCGGGAGAATAGGAAGGGGGAAAAAGCAGTCTTACTGTTTCTTGATAGGCAGCGCAAAAAGTGAAAACGCGGCAAAAAGACTGCAAATAATGACAAAAACAAATAACGGTTTTGAAATCGCGGAAGAAGATCTGCAAATGCGCGGTCCCGGGGAATTTATGGGTACGGTTCAGCACGGTTTTCCGGAATTTAAAGCCGGAGATTTAGTTAAAGACGCCGATATTATCGGTTTTTCTAAAGATTTTGCAAGAGATCTGATAGACGGCGACCCTTTGCTTCAAAAAACCGAAAATTCCGTTTTAAAAATGCTTATAAACCAACGCTTTTCAAACAAAACAAAACTGATTAACGTCGGTTGATTATTCCGTTGAAATTTGGTATAAACTTCTCTATGTATACAAAACTTTCAGCTGTTTATCCGGGCAGTTTTGACCCTCCTACAAACGGTCATCTTGACATAATAACAAGAGCGTCTAAATTATTTCCGAAAATTATCGTATCGGTTACGGACAATTCCGTCAAAAAACATATGTTTTCCTTACAAGAGCGCGTCGATCTGCTCAAAGAGGCTTCAAAAGATCTGCCTAATGTTGAAGTGGCGTCTTTTTCTGGTCTTTTGGCCGATTATCTTGAAAAAATAGACACTTTTGTTTTGATAAGAGGCTTGAGGGCTTTATCGGACTTCGAATATGAATTCCAGATGGCTTTGATGAACAGAAAGTTAAACAAAAATATAGAAACTATTTTTTTACTGCCTGACCAATCAAATACTTTTCTTTCTTCCAGCATGGTAAAAGAAATTGCGGCATTGGGCGGCAAAACTAAAGATTTTGTTCCTGAATGCGTAGAAAAAAAACTTCACGACCAGAGGTGATTAATGTACGATTTGTATACGCTTATTGAAGAGATGGGAAAAATGAAGGCTTCCGACTTGCATATCACCGTGGGTTCTCCGCCGATGTACAGATGCGACACAAAAATGAAACCTGCGGGAGAAGTGATTTTAGACCCCGAATCATGCAAAGAGCTGATATACAGCGTTTTAAGCGACGAACAGATAAGACGTTTTGAAAAAATATGCGAGCTTGACATGTCTTTCGGCATAAGAGGCGTCGGCAGAATAAGAATGAACGTGTTTAAACAAAGAGGTTCCGTTTCCGCCGCGCTTAGACTCATACCAACAAAAATATGGACTTTTGAAGAGTTGAATCTTCCCAGGATCATATACGATATAGTCAATCTTCCAAAAGGGCTTATACTTGTTACTGGCGCTACCGGTTCCGGTAAATCCACTACGCTTGCTTCGATGATAAATTATATAAATCAAAACAGGTCGGGACATATCGTAACCATTGAAGATCCTATCGAATATATTCATAATCACAAAAAATGTATAGTCAACCAAAGAGAAGTCGGCGCGGATACGCCTTCTTTTGCTTCGGCATTAAAATATGTTTTAAGGGAAGACCCGGACATAATCCTCATCGGTGAAATGAGGGATTTGGAAACTATTTCAGCCGCGGCAACCATAGCGGAAACCGGACATCTGGTTTTTGCGACTCTTCATACTATGGATTCGGCTTCTTCGATCAACAGAATGATAGACGTTTTTCCGGCTCATCAGCAGGGACAGATAAGATCGCAGCTTTCACTGACTTTACAGGCGATTTTGTGCCAGCAGCTTATGCCGCACATATCCGGAAAAGGAATGGTTTTAGCTACGGAAATAGTTATGGTAAACGCAGCAATAAGAAATATCGTAAGAGAGATGAAAACCGAACAAATTTATTCACAGATCCAAATAGGAAGCAAGTACGGAATGCAGACGATGAACCAATCTATAGCCGACAATGTGATAAAAAAGAGAATATCGAGAGAGACCGCTTTTGAATACACTACAAATAAAAGCGAACTTGAAAGGCTCATTGCCACAGGCATCAGCAGATAAAAGAGGACAAAAAAATGACTAAAAACGGGTTTACCGCCATAGAAATAGTAATAGCTTTAGCCGTTGTCGTGATCATTTCAATCATAGCGGTTCCGCGTTTCATGAACGTTTTACGCAAATCCGAAGAGGGAGCAACAAAAAGCGCACTCGGGGCGCTTCGCGGAGCGATAGCCATGTATTACGGCGATCACGAAGGGAACTACCCTAGCGCAGAGATCGTAAAAGAGTTAACTGAAAACGGAAAATATATACAGGAAATACCGTATGCTTCATGCCCTCCTTATCATAAAAAATCAAATAAAATTTATGTCGGGGATTTTGAAAAAAATAAAAATTTAGGCGGATGGGCTTACAAAGAGGATGATGCCGAAGACGGTACGGGCAGAGTTAAAGGGCAGATATGGGTAAACTCCGCAAATCAGGATTCAAAAGGAAATATCTGGAGCGAATTATAATATAATGGATATTATTTTTTACGACTTTGACATTGTTTTTTATATATTTTTCTTCCTAACCGGCCTGACGCTGGGCAGTTTTGCAAACGTATGTATATACAGAATACCGCTTAACTTGTCCATAATAAAACCGCGTTCGTCTTGTACGGTATGCAAAAAGCAAGTTAAATGGTATGACAATATACCCATTTTAAGTTATATCTTCCTTGGCGGCAAATGCCGTTACTGCAAAGAAAAAATTTCGATCATATACCCCATAATAGAATCAATAACGGGCATTTCATTCGTTATTCTATATCATTTCTACGGACTTACGCCGGCTTTTTTTCTTTTTTGTTTTATGGCTTTTTGTTTAATTGTTATTTCCGGCATTGATTATTATTATCAAATAATTCCGGATATTTTTCCGCTTATGCTTGTAATTGCGGGACTTTTGCTTTCTTTCTTCAATGTATCTTTAGGAGAAACTTATTTGCAAAAATTTCTGAACGCTTTTATAGGTTTTATTGCCGGCGGCGGCTCTTTATTTTTGATAGGACTGCTGGGGCATTTTCTTTTTAAGAAAGAAGCCATGGGCGGCGGCGACGTAAAGCTTATGGCCGGAGTAGGCGCGGTAATAGGCTGGGAGCGAGTTCTTTTTGCCATTTTTATCGCTTCATTCATAGGAAGTATTTTAGGATTGTTTTTGATAATAACTAAAAAAGTGGAAAAAAGAGGGTATATGCCTTTCGGCCCTTTTTTAGCCGTTGCTTCATATTTAACTTTGCTTATGCCGGCTCCAGCTGTTCTGTTTTTTGCCTTTGAGTTTAACATAATAAGCAAACTTTTCGGGGCATAAACCTTGAATATGCCAGCCGACAAGTTCAATTATCTGATTCTTCTCTTCGGAATTTCTCTGGTTATATCCGTTTTTACAAAGTTTTCAGATGCGGTTGGTATTCAGTCCGCTCTTTTTTTTATTTTGGCAATGACTCTTTTTTTTAATCTCAATAATTATTGTGTAAAATTCAGCGTTTATGTCTTGCCGCTGCTTTTTTTTATTTTGATGGCCGTGTTCTCATACTATCACGCGGACTTTCAGTATAATGCAAGAAACGGGATGATGCTTCTTTCTTACTGCGGATGCGCATATCTTTTGACCGGTTTTCTAAAGCCGTATGATAAAAGAAGCATTTTGCTTGTTCCGGTTTTAATAGGTCTTTGGCTTACGATATTTCTTTTTGCTTCCAGCGTAACCTTTTCGGACTATCTTGCGCATACCGGCATTTTGTCAAAAAGCGCGCGGGCTTCCGCCGGTTTTCTTATTATGGCGCTGTGTCTTTCTTTTGTTTTTTGGCAGGCGGAAAGAAAAATTTATATGTATACGTCTTTCATAATTTTGGCAGCAATAGCTATGACAAAATCTTTTTATGCCATAGGGCTGGCATCAATTGTGTTTGGCATTTTTTTATTTTCAATCAG
>JAISDI010000251.1 GCA_031264895.1 Endomicrobium sp.
CATAGAGAATCTTCAAAGAGCCGCAGATCTCATACAAGTAAGCGAAAACATTTTGGGCAGAGTCAGACCTTTCAAAAACGAAGTTTACAAAAAAACAAAAAAGACGCTTGGCATACTCGGAGATCTGGCAAGTTTTAAAAGAGACGATAAATGGTATGAAAAACTATCAAAAGCGGAGACTCAATATTTGGCGCCCATTTACAAATATAAAAATTTGTCGAATTATATAAATTTGCGGGAACTCAGCGGAAAGATAGATTTGAACAAAGTCCGCAAAGAACTCGATACGTATACAGGCCGTTTAAAAAATGAACTTTCCTATAAAGATTACAATAATATTGCTTCCAAAATAAACGATCATGTTGAATATTACCGGGCAGTTTATGCCGCTGCGGAAAACGGTGATTTTATCTCTTTTATTGAAGAATATCCGAATTTATATTTGTTTTTGACATATTCGATAAGAAGCAGCGCGGTAAATCCCATATTGGTTTTTTATGACGAAGAAACATACATAAATAAAATTTTAAGTTCTGAAGCGAACGACAATGCAAAATTTGAAGATTTGCTGCTTTACAGAATGACTTCTCTGCTGGATCCTTTTTTAAGCCTCAGCATGACCGACAGTGAATTTGAATATTTTTCGGGAAACGTCGAACTTTACAAAACGCTTATATCGGAAAGATACGCGAATCACCGCGATTTAGTTTTTACTTATCTCAATAATTCCCAATATTACAAATATTATAGAGCAAACATAGACAGAAACGGAATTTTCTTTGATAATCTTGTCAAAAATATCTCCGGAGACGACGGTAAAATAAACATTTTTGTATCCGGCGGGTTCCATACTTCACTGATCGAAGATTTTAAAAAACAGAATATATCTTACGTTTTGATCACGCCTGTTGTTCTCGAAGATTTTAACAGCGTGAAAGTTTACAACAAGCTGATCGAAATCAATTCCTCTGTTCCGCGCGTTTTAAGGAATGCTTTAAACCCCATACCGTTCATGCTTGCCGCGCTGCCGCAGATTCCTGCGCAAAGCAGGCAGGCTTATTTTGACGAACTTATCAATTCCATAGTCGGTTCGTCTCGCAATTACCGATCTCCGGCGGAATTACAATCCGTAATTGAACAATGGTGTAAAAACATATCCGGCCTTAACGAATCCGATATTTCGGCAGCATATAACGATGATACATTTCAAGTCAAAATTTTGGAACAATCTCTTGAATTTAAAGTAAAAAACGGTCTCATCGACTTTAAAGAAAGCGAACTTTTTATTCCGGAAACCGAACAATATAAATCCATAAGGACAGCTTTAAATGAAATAGGATACAGATTTACTCCTTTCAGTCCTTCGGTTGCCGATCATGCCAAAGATTTGGCTCTCAGAGTTGTAAATAAAGCCGAATATATGGCTATTAAAGGCAAGTACTATTCCAGAGTTTCAAAGAGAAAAGAAAACCTATGGGCATTCAGGTTTATGCGTTTGTTTTATCGTTTAAATTTTAAAAAAATAGCAGGCGGGTTTGTTGCGGCTATGGCGTGGTCTCATGTTAAATCTTCAGACTCGTCCGTACAGGCAAGGCAAACGACGCTGGAGATAGAAGGCCGTACGATAAATGTCGTGATCGAGCAAGGGATCGATCTTAGCGACGATGAACTTCTTGAAATAATAGAAAGAGCAAAAGATATCCGGAGAGAAACTGTTCCCATAAAGCAATTTCCCGATACTTTATTTTTAGGAATGATCGACAGCTCAAGCCATCTTTTTGAAAATTATACGGGAATAGGCTTTATAGGAATAAATAAAGCCGTTTTTGAAATAGGAAAATCCAAAACGGATGACGATATCGACGGAAAAAATGCGCAGGACATTCAAAAAATAATTTTAAAGTCCGGTATTACGCACGAAATTGCGCATGAATTTTTGGGGGACGTTAAGAAAAACGAACTTGATAAATTTGAAAATGCAATGCTCATAAAAGATATTGACTATATTATAAAAGAAATAAAAAAGCTTCACACAGACGAACGATCTCTTAAATTTTATAATGAAGTGATAAAAAACAGATATATTTTGCCTTATCTTACCGGTATTTTGGAAGGTTCTGATTTTTTAAGAAGGCTTGAAGAGGATAAACTTACTCTTGATGAAGTTATAGATATTTTAAACGACAGACCTCTTTCCGATGACGATATGCTGCATTTAGAAGACGCATATCTTATAAAAAGTGAAAAAAGAAAAAACAATGAAGAGAAACTTTTTTCTTCGATCGTGCTTCAAAAAAAACACACGACCGCAAACGATAAAAACAGAAATTCCGAAATTGAAATTCTGAGGAACAAATTCAAAGATATTCTTGTTTCGACGGAAAAGTTCGATGAAATGAAAATCGAGAAAATGTCGGATGAATTCTCCCGGAGCATTGCCGAAGGCATAGACGTTGTATACAAAACCCTTCCGGATCATTTATTTGAAAGGTATTTCAATGATAAAACAATGCTCAAAGAAC
>JAISDI010000100.1 GCA_031264895.1 Endomicrobium sp.
CTAAATGTCAGAATTAAAAAAAATATTAATCGTCTGTTTTTGTATACTTTTTGCATTTAATAATGCTTATGCCGGAAACGCCGCGGGAACTACCCTCTTTAACTTTTTAAAAATCCCGCTTAACGCTTCTCAGGCTGCGGTTGCCTCAATAAACGCTTTCAATGTATCTTCCGCCGGTTCAAACCCTTCAATGATACCTTTTTTTGACAGAGTATCGATTTCGGCTTCTTACAGCGCATATTTTCAGGACACTTCTTTCAATTCTCTAAACGTAACGCTGCCTTTTAAAGGTTATCACGGCATAAATATAGCATACGGCGGTTTTGATTACGGCAAAACTGATTCTTATCTGGAAGACGCTTCCGGAGATTACGTAAAAAACGGAACGTTTGACGCAAATGACGCGTTTATAGGAGCGTCATACGGCAGAATGGTTACTGCCGAAATATATTTTGGCATGGGCTTTAAATACGCATGGCAGACAATAGACGGCGTCAAAATTGACGGGATAGTTATGTGCGCTTCGGGCATGTATATGCCGGATAAAACTTGGTATATTGCCGGCGGAATAGACAATGCGGGGTTTGACGTTGACGGCTATAAAATGCCTTCAAGCGGATATATTTCGCTTATCGATACCCCTGAAGATATAGGTTCCATGTTTGTGTACGGGTTCGAGTTCAGAGCATTTTCCGACGAAACTATGTGGTTAAAAGGCGCATTTGAGTTTAATTACGATAAAATGTTTTTTGCAAGGCTTGGTTATAGCATTCCTTTAAATAATGACAATGATTCGCTTGGGGAATGGTACGATAAAAATCTTTCTGCAGGGTTTGGCATAGAATACAGTTTTTTTGCCATAGATTACGCATGGCTTCCCTTCGGGGATCTAGGTACGACAAGCATGATCTCATTACAAATATATTTTTAGGTGAAAAATGAAAATTAAATTTACTTTTATTCTGCTTTTGGCATTATTATTTTCAAACGCGCTTTTTGCGCAAAGCGCGCCGCAAATAAGCCAAAGCCTTCTTAAAAAAGCGCATGAAACAAGAAGCATAGCAAAATCTGCGGCGGGCGCGGACGAAAAAGTTGACGTTCTTTTTTATCCCGAAGACAATGATTCAAATAAAATAGACGCGTCTTTTTTCAGTTCACGGGGTATAGAATATATAAAATCAAGAAATTATTTAAGCGCGAAAATACCGATTGGAGATATAGAAAAGCTATACGGGATAAAAGGCGTCAAGTACATAGATTTTAATATAAAAGCAAGAGCGCTTGAAAAGGTTTCCGAAGGACGCAACGCGATAAACGCTTCCGCGTATGCATACAATAATATAGGCGGAGCCGGAGTAAAAATAGCGGTAATAGACATAGGCTTTGCTTATTATAATGGATTAAAGTCTGCCGGAGAACTTCCTCAAAATCTTATAACAAAAGATTTTACAAGATGGGGCAATCCTGCTATTAATATCAATTATGAATACCAGACTCACGGAAGCGCATGCGCGGAAATTATTTATGATATCGCGCCGCAAGCCCAGATGTATTTATTAAAAATTAATGATGTTCCGTCGATTCAAAACGCTTTCGATTACTGTAAATCCGAAAATATACGAATTGCAAGCTGTTCGATAGGTTTTTCATACGATTTCTGGTGCGACGGTACGGGCGATATTGCAAAAATTGCGACGGATGCATACAATAACGGAACACTGCCTGTTTTTGCGGCAGGCAACGAAGCGGACAAGTCGTGGTTTGGCATGTTTAACGGCAACTCAGAAGGGTGGATGATTTTCCCGAGCGGCAAAGAGTACCTCGAGCTTTCCGTCAACCCCACTAACTTCGTTTTTATGATGTGGGACGATTTTGCGGCAAAAAATAAAAAATATACTTTATATATGTATAACAACAGCGAAACGAAGATCATAAGCTCTTCGACATGGGCAATGGGAGACAGACCTAATGTCTTTGTTTACAATAAAGAAAATTCTCCCAGGGTCAGGCTTAAAATAAAAAAAGAAAATTCTTATGAAGATGTGCATATAAGACTGCTTTTTGACGGCAGTTATATAAACCAATCGGACAAAAGGTCTGCATCAAGCCTTTCGTCTCCGGCTGATTCAAGAGAAGCTTTGGCAGTCGGAGCGATAGATATAACCAACTGGAACAGCGGGCCAATAGAAAAATACAGTTCATGGGGGCCGACCAGAGCGGTTTTAACTTTTCCTGAAACACGAAAACCCGACATCACAGGCCCTACGGGTATTACTACATACACAATTGGAACTAGAGGTTTCAGCGGAACGTCCGCTGCGGCTCCGCATATTGCCGCTTCAGCAGCTTTGCTGCTTTCGCTTGACAGAACTATGAGCACAAAACAGCTGAGAGATAAAGTTATTTCCAATTACAGGCAAGTTGCCTCGTCTCCGGACAATATTTACGGCATTGGACAGCTCTTTTTGGGCGGATACGAAGCACCCGGAGGCGGAGATGACGGAGGTTACGGTTCTGGCGAAGATATAATTTGTTATCCTAACCCCGCAAGTATAAGCAGAAGCGGGCACATTAATATTACGAATCTTCCATATGATAAAATCAATGATAAGATAAAATTAAACGTGTATACCGTTGCCGGCGAGTTTGTCAAATCTTTTAATGACGGAGATTTAAAATTTAAAAACGGACGCATGACAATAGAATGGAATCTAAAAAACGAAAACGGCGCACAAGTAGCCCCCGGAGTTTATTTCCTTACCGTAGACGCCCCGTTGGCAAAAAAGAAAGTAATAAAAATAGCCATACAAAAATAAAAAAAGCGGAGGATTAAAAATCCTCCGCTTTTTTAAATTAGTCGCTTCCGTTGATTTGTATTTAACAATGCCCGATTACGAACTTAGGGCATGACGGCAAAAATGATTTCATTCGTTTGTCATTCCCTAAGGTTTTTATCGGGAATCCATTTTGCCGTTGTCGTAAAAATCCCATCTTGCGGAGGGGTGGCAGATACGAAGTATCTGACGGGGTGGTCGTTGTTGCCGTTGTAGTTGCCGTTTAGCCTGCCGTGCGCAAGCGCTTGCCGTTATAGTCTGCCGTACGCTAGTACTTATTCAAATTTAAATCCGGCGTAAATCGAAATTGCCGAATACTCATCGTCATAACTTTTGTTTGACATTCCCGGCCCCTGTATTACCGTGTAACTGTAATTGCTTACGGAATATACGGCTTCAAGAACAAGATAGCTTATGCTTACGCCTAAACCTACCGCGTAATAAAGTCCGCCTGAAGAAGATTTTATCGCGTCTATGTCATTGTACATAAAAGCGCCGTAGCCGAGCCTTCCGGAAAGAAAAGCGTAATTATTATTAAGCCCTTCAAGAGGTGTACGCACTTTAACGCCGGCATACATAGGCAAAAAGCTTATGCTTCCGTCAATATCATCGTCTTTGAATTTTCTGGGCAGATCATAAACAGCGCCTACGCCAAAGGCTGCAATGTTTCCGAAATATTTAAAATATTCAAACCCGGCGCTGAGGCCAATGTTTAAATCTTGGCTTTCACCTCCAAACCCTACGGACGATTGAGGCTGGATCCCGGCTTTTACGATAAATTCCTGATCGTCTTTTGGTTTTGCAAAAGCCGCTGCGGACAATAAACACATAAAACAAAGCGCTAACAATAATTTTTTCATTCTTTTTCTCCTTGCGTCTGCCCGAATGTTTCGGGTAAAATTTTATAAATTTGTTATATAATATATCAAACTAAAATACAAGCGGGTTCAAAATGATCTCATTTATGTATTCCGCCGCGATAAACGGCATAGACGCAAACATAGTTGAAGTTGAAATCTACATATCTGCCGGAATGCCGAACTTTTCCATCGTAGGCCTGCCGGACGCCGCCGTAAAAGAATCAAAAGACAGAGTGACGGCAGCTCTAAAAAATTCCGGATTTGATTTTCCTTCAAAAAAAATCACGGTAAATCTTGCGCCCGCTGACATCAAAAAAGAAGGCGGCGCTTTTGACCTCCCCATAGCTCTGGGGATCCTTGCTTCGACCGGAAAAATCAAAAAAGAAAATTTGTCAGGCTTTTGCGCCGCAGGGGAACTTGCTCTTGACGGCAAAATAAGAAGCGTTAGAGGAATGCTTCCTATTTCGCTGAGTTTGAAAAAACATAAAATTGAAAAATTCATAGTTCCTTTTAAAAACAGGGAAGAAGCAGCCGTTGCCGCAAACGTAAACGTCTATCCTTTCAAAACGCTTTTAGAAACCGTAAGATTTTTAAATAAAGAAATAATAAGAGAACCGTTTAAATGCGATATGTCCGCGCAGGAAGAAGATTACGGTTTTGGCGAATACGATTTTGCGGACATTAAAGGCCAGTTTGCGGCAAAAAGAGCGGCGGAAGTTGCAGCCGCGGGAAGCCATAATATGATAATGTCCGGCCCGCCCGGTTCCGGAAAAACAATGATAGCAAAAAGAATACCCGGAATTCTTCCTCAAATGTCTTTTGACGAATCTGTTGAAACTACAAAAATATGGTCTGCTTCCGGTCAATCTTTTTCCGGAGGGCTTATCAGACAGAGAACTTTCCGCAGTCCCCATCATACAGTTTCCGCCGTAGCTCTTGCCGGCGGCGGCGCATACCCTAAACCCGGCGAGGTAAGCCTTGCCCATAACGGCGATTTGTTTCTCGATGAATTTGCCGAATTTAGAAGAGACGCTTTAGAAGTTTTACGTCAGCCTCTTGAAGATAAATGCGTAACGGTTTCACGCGCAAAAAGCAGTTTAAATTTTCCCGCGTCTTTTATGCTTGTTGCCGCAATGAACCCGTGTCCGTGCGGAAATTTGGGACATAAAGAAAAACAATGCGTTTGTAATCTCAACCAAATACAAAAATACAGGAACAAAATTTCGGGGCCGCTTGTTGACAGAATAGATATTCACATTGAAGTTCCGGCTCTAAAAGTTTCGGAACTTACGGAAACAACAATTGCCGCAGAAAGTTCAGTGAAGATAAAAGAGCGCGTCTGCAAAGCAAGAAAAATACAGTTTGAAAGGTTTCAAAACACTAAAATACATTCGAATTCGCAGATGGGCGTAAAAGAAATAAAAAAATACTGCGTTTTGGACGCGCAAGCTAAAAACATTTTAAAAAACGCCATTGAAAAGCTGGGCTTGTCGGCAAGGGCATACGACAGAATTTTAAAAGTTGCCAGAACGATAGCGGATTTAGAAGGAATCGAAAATATTAAAACCGCGCACATTGCCGAAGCAGTGCAGTACCGCTCTTTTGACAGACAGCGTTAAAGAGGAAAAAAATGAAAAATTGGATGTTTTTATTTTTTGCAATAACAGGTGAAGTCATAGGAACTTCACTGTTAAAACAAAGCGAAGGTTTCAGCCGGCTCTTACCGTCTGCCAGCGCGCTTGTTTTTTACTGCATTTCGTTTTATTTTCTTTCTTTGACTTTAAAAGTCATTCCGGTAGGCATAGCTTATGCGGTTTGGTCAGGGTTTGGAATAATAATGATCACGCTGATAGGCAGATTTGCTTTCGGGCAAAAACTCGATCTACCTGCTTTAACAGGAATCGCGTTTATACTTGTCGGCGTTTTGATAATGAACATATTTTCAAAATCTATTGCACGTTAAAAGGATAAAACATGAAAAAATATTTGAAAGAGTTTGAAAAGCTGGTAAATATTATGGAAAAACTGCGTTCAAAAAACGGCTGTTTATGGGACAAAGAACAAACGCACGAATCTTTAGTTAAATATCTGATGGAAGAATCAAAAGAATTAAAAAAAGCCGTAGAAAAAAAAGACATGAAAAATCTTGAAGAAGAAATAGGCGACGTTCTGCTTCAGGTAGTTTTTCACGCGCAAATAGGAAAAGAAAACAAACAATTTAACATTGCAAGCATAATAAGTACGCTCAACAAAAAGCTTATACGCCGCCATCCGCACATTTTCGGAAATTATAAAGTAAAAACCGTAAAAGACATAGAACTAATGTGGAAAAAAGTCAAAGCAAAAGAGTCCTTGCGGACGGCAAGATAAAACGGCAGCGTTCCTTTAGTCTATACTTGCGGGCTGCAAATTATAACGGTATCGTTCCTTTATTCTTTGTCGTAAGATTCTCCGTTTCAAAAGCTCAGGAAATTCCCCTTTTCAAAAAATCAGAAATTCCCCCTTTTTTTAAAGGGGGTGGACGCGGAGCGGACGGGGGATTTAGCCGAAGGCTCTGACGGGGTCTCTAATGGGAGCGTACGGGGTAGTCTTTGTTTGTCTTGAAACTATCATAAAACAATCAGCTTGCTTAATTATAAATATGAAAAAATTAAAATTCCCAATAATATCGTTTCTTTTGTTTTTATCGGTTTTCGCATTTGCCTCGGAAAAGAGTTTGATTGCAGTTTCCGGAGACGGACAGACCGGCATTCGCGGGTATCCTCTTAAAAATGATTTTATAGTAAAAGTCACAGATAATGACGGCAAGCCCGCAGGGAATGTCAAAGTAGATTTCTCTATTATAAAGACGAATGCCGAAGAAAACGGAAAAGATTTAAGCCGTATTGAAATTTCCGGCGTTTATACGGATAATGACGGATATGCGCGGGCAAAGTTGGCGCTTGGCAAAAATTCACGCGGCGAAATAATAGTAGTAGCTTCCTGCGCGCAAGCGACGGAAAACGCGGTTTTTAAAGTTCTGGTATTTAATAAAAATTGGATTGCTATTATGCTGGTAAATCTTGCCGGCGGGTTGGCGCTATTGCTTTTCGGCATGACGTTTATAAATAATTCTTTGCAGAAAGCCGCCGGCCACAAATTCCGTTCCGTATTAACTTCAGTTACCTCTTCGAGAGTAAAAGGTTTGACGTCGGGCTTTTTTATGACCGCGCTCAACCAGTCCAGTTCCGCGACGGTACTTCTTGTCGTAAGCCTTGTCGGAGCAGGCCTTTTGTCATTTTTTCAATCGATGTCCGTGTCGCTTGGAGCGTCTATAGGCTCTACGATTACCGGACAGCTTGTAGCTTTCAGGCTTGTAGAATTTGCTCTTCCGATAATCGCGCTAGGTTATTTGATTTCGTTTGTGGCCGGCGGAAAACGGCTTTCTTCTATAGGCGATGCGATATTTGGTTTTGGGATACTGTTTTTCGGAATGAAACTCATGTCGGACGCGATGGTTCCGGTAACTTTAAATCCGGTATTTTTAGATTTTGTCACGCAGATCCAGTCGCCGTTGTTTGGCGTTTTGGCCGGAATTGGCATAACGATTGTAATGCAGTCAAGCGGAGCCGTAGTGGGAATCGTGATAGCTCTTGCCGCTTCAAACGTAATATCTCTTAATCAGGCAGTATGTCTTGCTTTAGGTTCTCAGGTCGGAACATGTATAACCGTTGTTTTAGGCGCGGTGAAATTTCCGAGAAACGCAAAAAGAACGATGATATGGCAGATCATGCAGCAAACTATAGCGGTTGTTCTTGTTTTTCCGTTTTTGCAATACGTTTCAATAGGCGGAGAAGGCGTGTGGTACGTTTTTGTAAAATGGTTTACCAAAACGTTCTTTTTTACTGAAGACATAGGCAGACAGATTGCAATGTCTCACACTTTGGCGGCAGTTTTAAATGCCGTTGTGCTTCTTCCTTTTTTGAAATATCTGCAAAAAGGAGTTTTTTTAATTTATCCTTTTAAAAATTCCGAAATCGCATTCGGGACAATATATATAGACATAAAAAATATAGAAAAAAATACCGATAAAGCGCTTAGCCTTTCTAAAGAAGAAATACAAAGACTAGGCGAGTTTGTTTTAGATATGTTAAATTTTTCTATAAAAGCGCTGAAAACAAAAAACATAGAAATTCCGGAAAGCATATCGTATAAAGGCATGAAAATAGATATGCTTAACAAAGAGATAGTTCCGTATTTGGCAAAAGTCGGACAAAAAAGATTAAGCGCCGAACAATCCAAAACAGAGATAGAACTTCTGTATATCGTCTCGGACTTAGACGAAATTGCCGACATAATAGACCGCAATCTTATGCACATAGCGAGAAAGAAAATAAGAAGTTATTCAAGATTTTCAAACGAAGGGATGGCTGACATTAAAAAAATACACGCTGCGGTTTACGACAATTTTGCAAAAGCGATGAACGCTTTCAACAGCGGCGACGCAGGACTTGCAAAAGAGGCAGCCGCTTCAAAACCGACGATAAGACTTTTGGAAAGTGAACTCAGAAAAAAACATATAGCAAGACTTCATGCAAACCTGCAAGAATCGATAGAAACGTCCGGCCTTCATATGGATATCCTAGACCAATACACAAGAATAAACTCATTAGTATGCGACATAGGCAACATCCTTTCAGAAAATCAAAGAATTTAGGGCATGTTCACACAAATTACGCCCTATTAATTACTAATTATTTTTTCAAGAATTGCTTTTGCAAATATTTCGGCGGCATCCGGGCCGTTTGCCGTTATTATATTTCCGGCAATTTCAAGAGGGTTGCCTGTATAATTTGCGCCGCCTTTTATTAAGGCTTCTTTGGCGTCCGGAAAAGATGTTGCGGTCTTTCCTTTTAAAATTCCGGTATTGGCAAAAATCGTCGGGGCTATGCATATTGCGGCTGTGGGTTTTCCTGAACTAAAAAAATCATTTGCGAGCTTCAAAGCAGTTGCATTTTCAAAAAACACGCTTGAACCTGCGCCGCCTACATAAACAATAGCGTCAAAATCATTCGGATCTATTTCGTCTATAGTCATTTCGCTTACCGCTTTCGTTCCAAATCTTCCGGTAATTTCGCCTTTTTTCGCACTTGCCGTAACGACTTTTACCGACGCCTCTTCAAGAATTCTTTTTGGAATTACATATTCTTCATCCCTGAAAATTTCCGGCGCCGTTATAAAAATAACTTTTTTCATTTGCTCCTCCTATCTTTCGATAGTAACACTTTTTATGACTACCGGTTCTATAGGTTTATCTGAAAAATCCGTTTCTGTTCTTGTTATTTTTTTTACTATGTCCATTCCGGAAATTACCTGACCGAAAATCGTATGATTTCCGTTAAGCCAAGGCGTAGCGACTTCGGTTATGAAAAACTGCGAGCCGTTTGTGTTAGGCCCCGCGTTTGCCATAGCAAGTTTTCCGGGTTTATCAAATTTCAAACTTGGGTCTATTTCGTCTTCAAACTTATATCCCGGCCCGCCCGTTCCTGTTCCAAGCGGACATCCTCCCTGAACCATAAAATCTGGTATTACTCTATGGAAAGCCAGTCCGTCATAAAATTTCCTTTTTGTTTTTTTACCTGTTTTTAAATCCGTAAACTCTTTTGTTCCTTCGGCAAGATTTATAAAATTTTCAACCGTCTTCGGCGCTTTGTCCGGAAAAAGTTCAATGGTGATAGTTCCCAGCGATGTTTCAATAACTGCGTTCATTGTTTTTGTCTCCTTAGATATTATCTGCGGCTGCTTATCGGTTTTTTGCTCGTCCATCAGCGTGTTTTGATGCGGTACGCACGCAAAAATCAAAAATAATAAAATTAAAAAAGTGAATTTTTTCATTATCAGATTATACAATTCTTACGTCATTTTTGCAATTTTGCCTTTGTAAATCCAATATTACTTTTCAGTCTGTCCCATGAGGTTTTACATCGGAATCTGTTAATAAATTTTATATATGCAAATCTCTGTAGGAAATCGTAGAAATTTTACAGTTTTTGTGAGATGTTTTTTACGTAAAGTACTTGATAATTCGTATAGTATTTTATACAATATCAACATAGATAAGAACTGAGGTATAATGGAAATAAAAGAATTGTCGCCTTTTACAAAATGGTTTAAAAATATAAAAGATTTTCCGACAAAGAAAAAGATATGGGACTTTATATTAAGGGTTGCTTCGGGCAATTTTACTAATGTTGAATCAGTCGGAAGTGGAATTCAAGAAATAAAAATACATTATAAAAAAGGATATAGAGTATACTTTATAACAAGAGGAAATTTTTTAATAATATTACTTTTAGGCGGGGATAAAGGATCGCAGCAAAATGATATAAAGAAAGCAAAAGAACTGAAAGAATATTTTAAAGAAATTATACAGGAGTAACAAAATGAAAAACAAAAAGAAAGTTATATTAACTGATTTTAGAGAAAACTTTGCAAAAGAATTGCGTAAAAATTCCAAAAACTTAGATTATTTTATAAAAGATTCTGTCGAGCAATATGAGAAAGACGGTGATTTTAGTATTTTCTTAGAAAATTTAAGAGTTGCAGCTATGGCGGTCGGGATGAGTAAAGTAAGTAAAAAAGTAAAAATTACAAGAGACGCATTGTATAAATCATTATCAAAAGAAGGCAACCCTTCAAGCAGGACATTAAATGCGCTGCTGGAAACAATAGGAATAAAAATACATTATTCATATCAATCTTCAAAGTGACAAACTTGGCGTTAAAAAAAATTCAGGCGGGGAGAATATTGTTTTATGATATTTTTCCCGCCTGAATTTTTTTGTTTATAATTTATTTTGCTTTTCCCTGATTGGCTACGGCTTCAGGGCTTCCAAGACAGCGGTTTTAGGTTTTCGTCAAGTTCGTAGACAAGCGGCATTGTTATGATTTTTATTTTGTTTGTTGTGTTTGACTTTTGAAGCTATTTCTTTTTTCTAATAAGGCGCAACTCTTGCCGCCATATCTTTTAAGACATTTCGTTAATTGACAATTTTTATCTTATAAGATAAAATATTGTTAAAGAGGAAAATATGATTGATAAAAAGACGGCTGTGTACAGACAATGGTTTGACAGTTTGCCGGATAATGTTCAAGATGAAATCGTAGTTTTTATCGGAAGGTTATTATCTGGTAACACCTCTAATTGTAAATCCGTAGGAAATGGCATAAGCGAGCTAAAAATTAATTTTCAGAAAGGGTATAGGATTTATTATACAGTTTTGCACAAAGATACAATACTTTTGCTTTTAGCGGGAGGAAGTAAAGGCGGTAATCAAAAACAGCAGCAAAAAGATATAGCATTGGCAGTTGAAATTAGAGATTATTTAAAAAAACAGGGGGTAATATGAAAAAAGAGCAATTTGATAAGAAAAATTGGCATATAGAAGAAGAAACTTTTGGGGATCATTTTGCAAAAATTCTTGGTAAAGATTCTAAAAGATTGAAATCTTTTAAAGCGCGTATTATAAAAGAATATAATGAAACAAAAGATTTGGCGGCTTTTTTGGAACATTTAAAAATTATTGCCATAGCGGAAAATAAAACTGCGCTGCTTGCTGAAAAAACAAAAATGAAGAGACCCAATATATATAGGATATTGTCGAAAAACAGTAATCCGTCATTTTCAAATATAACTGCGATCGCAAATAATTTAGGTTTTGATTTTATTTTGAAGAAAAGCGCTTAACGGCAGCATAAATAAAAAAGCAGGCGGTGCGGATATTGTTTTATAATATCAGTCCCGCCTGTTTTTTTTATTTATAATTTATTTTGCTTTTCCCTGATTGGCTACGGCTTCCATTGCTTTTTTTACGGCTTCAGGGTCTCCCAGATAATAATTTTTGATCGGTTTTAGGTTTTCGTCAAGTTCGTAGACAAGCGGCATTGCCGTGGGGATATTGAGACTTATTATGTCCGCGTCGCTTATATTGTCAAGATATTTTACAAGCGCTCTTAAACTGTTACCGTGCGCCGCTATTATGATTTTTTTGCCTTCTTTAACTTTCGGAGCTATTTCTTTTTCCCAGTAAGGCACAACTCTTGCAACCGTATCTTTAAGACATTCCGTTAAAGGAAGTTCTTCTTTTGTGAGATTTGCGTATCTCGGGTCATTGACCGGATATCTTTCGTCGCCTTTTTCAAGCGCGGGCGGCGGAGTGTCATAGCTTCTTCTCCATATTTTGACCTGATCTTCGCCGTATTTTGCCGCAGTTTCGGTTTTGTTTAAACCCTGAAGAGCGCCGTAATGTCTTTCATTAAGTTTCCAGCTGTTAATTACGGAAATCCAGTTAAGCCCCATAGTGTCCATAACGTTCCAAAGAGTTTTTACGGCTCTTTTTAACACGGAAGTATAAGCTAAATCAAAAGTAAAACCGTCTTTTTTCAACTGTTCTCCGGCTTTTAAAGCTTCTTCTTTTCCTTTTTCGGATAAATCAACATCCGCCCAGCCGGTAAACCTGTTTTCTTTGTTCCACACGCTTTCGCCGTGCCTTATCAATACTACTTTATACATTTTAATTCCTCCAAAATTTTTATATCAAAATACTATATTTTAGAATCTTTTGCAAATGCGTTATTATACGGCAGTTTAAAAATTTGTTTGACAAAATAAATAAAAAATGGTTTAAATCAAAATTGTAATCTCTAATGACAATTTCGGGTTTAATTATAAAAGTTTCCGGACATATTTTGTTTTTAAAATTAGACTTACAAAATAATATTTTATACAATGAGTTCAAATTTAAGAATAGTTTTTTGGAGACACAAATGGCGTTAAACATAGACAAGACAAGACAAGACAAGACAAGACAAGACAAGACAAGACAAGACAAGACAAGACAAGACAAGACAAGACAAGACAAGACAAGACAAGACAAGACAAGACAAGACAAATAACTCTGTCTTATTATCATTTTTTTCTTTTAATTCATATATTAATATTGCAAATATAATTAAAAAGTCCCGTATTACAAACGGGGCTTTTTTTCATTTTCTGTATGTATGACAAAAAAACATAGGTTTTTATACATTTGTCGTTGTGTAAACTAAGAAAAGGAGGTGAAAAAAGCAGTCTTGTTTTTTTGAAGTTTAAGGAGTTAAAAAAAATTTGAGGGGTTTATCAATGAAAAAGCTTTTAGCGCTTGTTTTTATGTTTGTTTTTGTACAGGTTTCGTTTGCGAAGTTCTTTGCAGGAGGGACTGTAGGTATTACCGCGACTAAAGAAGACTCCGGTTCAGTTGAAGACACAACTAACGGATATGTTTTTGGCCCTCAATTCGGCTATGATATAAACGACAGATGGGGCGTAGGTTTAGGATTGTATATTCAGCATAACAAAACAGAACATGAGTCAGGAGGATATACTTCGGAAATAAAATCAGATGGATGGGCAGTTGCTCCTTTCGCGCGTTTTAATGCTGTCGAGTATGGTAAATTCAATCTTTATTTTATAGGAGGGTTAGCGTTTGGAGGCGTTGAATCTAAAAGTGGAAGTTATAAGAGTGAGTCAGATCTAGTCTTACTCGAAATCACGCCGCAGCTTCAGTATAGTTTGTCGGACAGTTTCGCACTTATAGCGGATCTTAATTTCGCAAAGTTCAAATATCAGAATATATCCGGAGATAACGATAATGATAGCAGTGAATTCTCATTAGGCGTTAACAGTGATGAAGTTTTGAATACAAGTAGTTTCAGTATAGGATTCCTTTTCAGATTTTAATTTTTGAACTTTACAGTATATATAAAAACTCCTCCTTTTTTTCGGAGGAGTTTTTATATTTTAGGGTATAATTTTAGCTTCCTATTTGCGATTTTGTTATTTCAATCCTCTTTCAAAATTGAATTCATAATCGTTTTGAAGAGGCATTTTGCCGTGATAGGCGTTTATTATTGATGAGAAATAGTTTTTGTTCGGCGCGATGAAAGAAAAATCTATTAAAAATTTGTTTATGCCGTTTTTTTCCAGCAGGCGTTTTTTGTTGAACAGCATTACCGGATATTGAGGGAGTATGTATGTTTTTCCGTTTTTGCATATGATTTTGAAAGAATCTTTTGAAGAGTTTAACTCTCCGCCGCTTTGTAAATCTTCGTGCGGACGCATTGACGACAGCGCTAATGCCGGAAAACCTGAGAGATAAAATATCGCTCGGTTTGCAAGTCCTGTTTTACATAAATCAGATATGTTTTTTATATCGTCTTCTGCGGAAAAAGAAAACAGATTTATTTTGTTTTTGAACAGAAAATCAGCGGCATAAGCGTTTAGAACGTATAGAAATTGGCCGGCGTTAAGTTCTGTATTTGCGTTTTCAAAAAACCGGAAATGAGATATATTGTTTATAAAAAATTTTTTGTTTCCACGTTTAATAAGCATGTTGATTGTTTTTTGAAATATTGTTAAATCGGTTTCTTCTATGAAAGGCGGGAGTTCAAAATAATTTATGTCTTTCAATGTTTCGGAAATTTTCAGATTTTCTTTTTCGAGCATAAATATTAAAGAAGCGTTTTCTTTTATCAGGCTTAGCCAGCTGCAATCATTGAAACGTAAGAACAATTCTTTTTTTTCGCGCGAAATATGAAATGACGGCATATTTAATATTTTTTCTTCAATTGTAAAAGGTTTTTTGTCCGGCTCTTTCTTGCTTATTATGCTTTTGATTTTTTCTTCAAAGTTGCCGTCTGAAGTTTTGAATATGTCCATGCCGCGTTTAAGAGCAGGCGAATCGGTTTCTATTTCGTACTCGTCGCCGTTTTTGTGTAAACTTAAAATTTTTATTTTAAAATAAGCGTCTTTTTTTGCGTCTGCGGCTTTGAGTATGTCGTTTTCGCGGATTTCGCGTACGGTTTTGATTTTTATGCTTCTGTTTTGCGCTTCTTCTATTTTTCCAAGCCATGCGCCGAGCTGTTTGGGAATTTCCGGAGTGAATATGTCGCGCGATTTTTGCGCAAAGTTAAATGTTGTTTTTTGTCTTGCAAAATCCTGCGATAAAAGATTTCCGGCTTCAAATATATTTTTATCGTCATCTGAAGATACGAGCATTTTGTAGGCTTTAACCGTTTTGTAAACGTATTGCGCGCTTTTCATTCTTCCTTCTATTTTGAGAGACGAAATACCGGAATTTTTTAATTCTTTTATGTATGCCGACAAATCCAAATCTTTCGGAGAAATATAAAAACCTTCTTTGTTTTTAAAATTCCATTTTCTTCTGCAAGGCTGCGCACAGTTTCCTCTGTTGCCGCTCAAACCGCCTATAAAACTGGACATTAAACACAAACCCGAAACGCTAAAACACAATGCGCCATGACAAAATATTTCAAGTTCAGCGCTTGTTTTTTGCGATATGGTTTTTATATCGTTTAGCGATAACTCTCTGGCGAGAACTACTCTTTTGAAACCGGCCTTTTGCGCCTGCAATACGCCGTAACTGTTATGCAGCGCCATCTGCGTGCTTGAGTGAATATTCAGTTTCGGAAAATAATTTTTAATTATGTTTGCAATACCGAAATCCTGCACTATTACGGCGTCCGCCTGAGCCTGCGCTATAGCATTAATGCAGTTCAGCGCTTTTTTTAATTCATTTTGTTTTATAAGCGTATTGAACGCCGCATAAACTTTTACGTTATTTTTGTGCGCATAATTTACGTAATTAAAAAATTCCGCAGTCGTAAAATTTCCGGCTTTGCTTCTTGCGCTAAAATCGCGAAGTCCGCAGTAAACGGCGTCCGCTCCGGCTTCAATGGCCGCGATAAACGCTTCTTTTGAACCTGCGGGCGCCAAAATTTCTATTTTCTTCATGGTTTAAATATTAGCTTAAAATATTGCTCAAACGCAAATAAAAGTGTAAAATCATAAAAGGGTTTTTCTAAAAACCCTAAAGTATATAATTGTCGTGAATTCTGAGGCAGTTCAAGGAAGAAAAAGCAGGGCGTCCTAAGAGCAGGGACGGACAAATTTTCTGACGCCGAAATGCCTCGAAAGGCGCGGCAAGGATGTGCTTTAAGGTTTTTAGAGAGACCCATACTTTAACGCTTGAAAATAGGAGAATAACATGTCTGAAAAAGTCGGAGTTATTACATCGGGCGGAGACGCGCCCGGAATGAACGCCGCGATAAGAGCCGTTACCAGATACGGCATAATGCTCGGCTATCAGATGGTCGGAATAAGAAGGGGATTTAAAGGGCTTCTTGACGATGAATTTATGACGCTTACGCTGCGTTCGGTAAGCGGAATAATAAATTCCGGAGGAACTATGCTCCATACCGGAAGATGCCCCGAAACAAAAACCGCGTCCGGCATGAACAGAGCGATAAAAACCATAAAAGAATTGGGGCTTAGCGGATTGGTCGTTATAGGCGGCGACGGGTCGCTTGCGGCGGGGAATGCTTTGTCAAAACGCGGGATAAAAGTGATAAATATTGCCGCTTCAATCGATAACGACATATACGGCACGGACGAAACGATAGGTTATGACACGGCCTTAAATACCGCCGTTGAGGCCATAGACAAAATAAGAGATACCGCGACAAGCCACGACAGAATTTTTGTCGTTGAAGTTATGGGAAGGGAGCACGGTTTTCTTACGCTTGACGTAGGTCTTGCCGCCGGCTGCGAGTTTATAGTGGTTCCGGAAATGAAATATGACATAAAGAAACTTGCAGACGAGCTTATCAGAGGCAAAGAAAGAGGAAAAACTTCGGAGATCATAGCTTTTGCCGAAGGCGTCGGTTCTTCTTTGGAATTTGCCGAAAAAATTACAAAAATGACGGGGCTTGAAGTAAGAGTCAGCAATCTCGGCTATATACAGCGCGGGGGAAGGCCTACCGCCAGAACCAGAATACTCGCTTCAAAATTCGGGTTTGAGGCAATACGGTTGTTTAAACAGAAAAAATATAACCGGCTTGTCGGCATAACCGACGGAAAAGTGTCTTCTATACCTATTCACCGCGCCATGAGATGCGAAAAGAAATTTAATGAGAAAGAATTGAAAGTGTTAAGAAATCTATCAATTTAAAAGGAAAACATACCGATGAAAGAAGCGTTGGAAATGATTAAGCGCGGCACAAATGAAATTATTGCTCTTGAAGAACTTGAAAAAAAACTTGCCAGCGGAAAAAAACTCAGAATTAAATTGGGCGTGGATCCTACCGCGCCCGATTTGCATTTGGGACATACCGTAATAGTAAACA
>JAISDI010000221.1 GCA_031264895.1 Endomicrobium sp.
TAGAACTGGTAGAATAAAAACTATGTTTCAAAAAAATATTTATCGTCGGGTAATGGGAGAATACCCGCTTCAAAAATCTCTTTTATTGTTTTTTTACTGTTTTTTGAATTTTCAACGACAAATCTAAAAAACTTATGATCGGTATTAGTACCACTGGCGTATAAGACATCGTATAAGACTTTTATACAGTGAAATCGCTTATCCGCATCCTTAATTTTTTTTATAATTTTTATTGAAAAGTCAATTGTAGGCGCTGACAGAGAAATTTCATGCGAATATCCTGATTTATAAATTATTTCTAAAATTGCAATATAGCTGTCAAAATTACTCTTTGCTATTTCATTAAAATCAAAACCATAATATTTAATTATTACTTTTTGTAAATCGTCAGAAAAATCATTAAAATGCTTTTTCATAAATAAAGCAGTTTCCTCATAATCTTTGAATCTCCAAATAACGGCGTCTTTGCTGGCTAACAACATTTGAGATAGCTCTTGTATAACATCATATCTTCTGCCCATCCTATTATAATCTTTTTCAAAATCCTGATAATTTAATTTTTGAGAAATATATGAAAATGTCCGAAGATAAACAACGCTCATATCACTGAACCATCTAAAATTAATATTAGTAGGCCTATCTTTGCCATTATCGACGGGCGATGAAATTTTACAATCTGCGATCCAGTTTTTTAATTTATGCTGCGAATCAGCGTCAAGCTCATCTATTAATTTTATTATCTTATTGTATCGTTTATCCATAGTATTCCTAAAAAAACCGTTGTCAAGAGGAGAATGCCCATATGGGTCATGTAATGCTTTAATTGCTCTATTCGTGACATCATCATTAAAAAAAGCGCCGTAAAGCAGCTCGAATATTATCTCTTTTTCTTGAATTGAGTAATCAGAATAGGTTTTATCTATAAGTTGTGTTTTTATGAACTCTTTTAGTTGAATACTTTTATATCTTTTTTTTGGCAGCAGATACAAAATATCATAGATATTTTTATGTTTTTCAAAAGCTTTTTCCAAATCTTTCCTTGTTTTTATACTTTCTGCAATAGTTTCAAGAAGCGTATCTTCATCATCAATATCAGAATTATTTAATAAAGTATACTCTAACGTAATATTTCTAAAAGTTGTATTCTTACTGCCTAAGACTTTGTTTATCATTTCAAGCCTGTCTTTTGAATCCGGATGCTGATCAATCAATGAAATAGCGAATCCTAAATAAGGATTTAGATTAGACTCTACAAAAGAATCCATAACTTCTGAAAATGCTTCCGGATTAAACCCTGCATTGTCCATAATATATAAAGCTTCTACATCGCTGTCATACTCTCTTTTGTTATCATCCCCATGTTGTTCGAAAATTGAGTTTATATTCTTATTTTTTTGAATTGTATGCTGTAATTCATGCCCAAGTATTGCGGCTATATGGTCTTTGGATAATTCGTCAATAAAATATTTATTAAGCTGTTCTATTACTGCGCTGGTAAGAAAAACTGTTTTTGTAGTTTTTATAGTATAAGCATTAAATTGACTTGTGTCGTAAAAAATCAACTCATATTCTTTCTTATCTTCAGGGCTAATGCTGCCCATCCTAATCATCGCGTCCAAAAGTTTTTCAAATATCTCTTTAATTTCTTTTTCAAGCTCAGGGTAATGACTTTCACCGTAAATTTCATTAATAACTTCTTTTAGCGCATCACGGTAATCGGATAATTTTTGCTTATTTTCTACGGTTAATTCTTCATTCTCTCCATTATCTTCCTTTTCAACAACTTCATCAGGGACATTTACCTGCATTGCTTTTTTATTAGCCGCTTTTAGAGCAGCCTCTAAAGCAGGTTTGAGAAAAACCGTTATGTGCGCATAGTCGATTATTGTATGAATGACAAGATTTAATATACTTCCGACGGCAATGCTGACAGGCGCGGCAAAAATCAAAGGCAGCGCAAACGGATTTAATATGGATAAAGCTGCAATAGCCAACCACGCGCTTAAAGACACTATCAAAGGCGCTGGATTATCTTTTATGGCTTCTTTGAACGTTTGTCCGTCTTGGGCATGTGCTAAAGTGAACTTTTTAGGATCAAGCGATTTAAAAAATTCTTTTACTGCAACAAATGCGGCTATTCCGAAAGGGCTTTTGCCTTCGGCAATCATATTGTTTACTTTTTCTTGGTTTTCCGGCAGAATGGCTTTGGCTGCGAAGTTTGTCTTATTTTTTCTGTTTATCAAGTCATTAAAATATATTTGCTGACTTGATGATATTGGCGATGCCCACTCCATAGCGCTTTTTTCTAGCATTGCCGTCATTGCATTGTTTATATCTTTTATTGTCGAGAGCTTTCCATTCTGAAACAATTGCTTTATCCAACGACCCATACCATAAACAAAATGAACAAGCTCTTCGTCTATAACAATATTAGGAACTATCTCTTTCAATATTTGCAAAAACGCAAAAGAAACTTCGTTATCTCTTAAGCCTATATTATCAAACATATTTAACAGTCCTAGCGAGTCTACCTGTCTTATCAAATCGGCATATTTTGACACATCTTCAGCTAGGATTATGTTATCTTGCACAAACCGCATAATACTGTCTGTCAGCTCAAAACCGTTTTCTTTGAAGTATGTTTTGAAAGCTTCAACAGGATCAAGCATTTCCCATTCATTAAAAATGCTATTGTTTAACATCAACCATTCAGAACCGTCTTTATCGGTTATTAAATCATAATTTTTACTCAATTCTTTTAACATTTCTACAGTAATGCTTCCTGCTGCATCTTCATCGCCGGGCATGATAAAAATTCTTGCGTTCGGATTAATTTTCCATTTATAAATATAGGATGCCGTATCGGAATTGTAATTAAAATTTTTTTGTGCACGTCTTACATATAATAAAGTTTGTGCTTTATTTTCTTGAATATGCGCATAAAAACCGCCTATATCTCCTAACGGCGCTCTATGTAATTTATCTTCGCCAGGGGTCATCTTTTCCTCTAAGTTTCGCTCTATACCTGATTGAAAAACGTTAATATCTTTCGCTTCAACGCCGGCTTTCAGCCCGCCGTTATAAAATACCAATGGCTCATTCAATATTTTCTTCCGTAATAGATATAAACGTAATTTCCAAGAGAGTGGCGCACTTTTCAATATGCCGCTATCTTTTGTTTCGGGTTGTGATTGTTTGTTTGTATCTTTTGTTTTTGAAAGTTCTTTTTGCTGTAAAAGATTCTGTATTACAGAAGGAAAATA
>JAISDI010000260.1 GCA_031264895.1 Endomicrobium sp.
TATGATGTCGGTCTTTACTCCCGTCTCTTGTCCGTCAATTATTTCCCAGCGCGTAACATTGCCGTAATATACTTCGGTTCTTGTCCTTGAAGAATATATTTTGTCTGTTTCCCAATCGATTTCCGATAAAGGCTTGTAATTAAGCCCGTCGGTTGAATATACAGTTTCGTTTATCTGCTCTACGGTGGTTTTTTCTTCTTTGGAAACAAGAATGCCTTTCGGATCATATACTTCTTCCGTTACGCCGGAAAGAATATAATAATTTTCCACTTTTTCATTGTTATTTTTAGATCCTTTCGGGAAAGTTACATATTTTGCCAATGAGCTATCCAAACCGACTTTATCAATGTCGTCCTTAGAAAATAGATTATATACGGATCCGCCGTTTAATACTCTCGTATCGCCTCTTTCCCAAGCGGACGGGTTTTCAAAAGGCGTTTGAGTCGAGCCTTTGGAAGTATATGTAACTTGCTTATAATTTACGGGAGAATAACGCAGCATTTTATTGCTTTTATTATCCCAAATTATATTTTCTAACCTTCCTTCAAACGTTATAAAAGATACACGCTGACCGGCTTTGTTTATAACTTCTGAAAAACTGTCGCCGCTAACTTCAAAACATGTGGGAAGAATAAATTTGCCGTTATGGCTATTTACTGAGATATCAGAATTGGCAGCATGAATATCTTCCGAAGTTCTTTCGCCGTTTATTCCGATAGTTTCTACGATCCTCCTAAATTCGCCTGTTTTGGAATTTAAAATTATAAACGAGTCTATGGAAGCGGAGCCGTTTAAAGAATGAGAGATCGTAATTTGCTGAATTGCCGAGCGGCTGTATTGTGCGGGAACATATACAGGATAATCATCTGTTCCTCCGGAAGAAACATAGTATGAATCTTTAGTTTGCGTCTTTTTTGATAAAGATATTTGTATCTCGCTGCCGCTCATATTTACAGCGATAACATCCGTACTGTCTCCGGTATATCTTAACTCTTTATATTCTATATAAGCCGTGTCTTCCGTTGTTCTTGACGAAAAATATCTTCCGCTTCCGATATCTATGACCGCAATCGTATTTCTCCACCAATTCCATAAAGAGCCGTCGTCAAACTCAAGCAAGAGTATATTCTTGAGTTCAATATCTCCAAATTTTCCGTCTATATTGTAGTTGGCAAGCATTTCGGCTTTCTTTGCGCCCAATGTAGAAGCCAAATCGCTATTTATAGAGGAGTACAGTGAAGGCAAGGCTAATTGAATTCCAACTCCTTTAGAATCAATCGCAAACAAACTCTGCACAACTCCGTTTTTATCGACATAAGCGCTGCCGCTGTTTGTGCTAAAAGAGCCGGAAAGAGAACCGTCGGCATTATATTGCTGAACGGAAGCTCTTACTACTTTGCCGTTCCCATTTTTATAAGCAGCCATGTAATAATTAATAATCTCTTTAAAAGCGGCAGCATTCTTGACCTGTCCGGTTTTGTCATCAAAACCAAGCTTAATAGAAGGCATTGACCGAACATTGACTTCATATATGGAGTTAGACAAAAGAGCGCTGCTGTTTACATCATATATTGTCTGATAATTAATCACTTTATTAATATTGCCAAATTCATCTTTACCTAGGCAATTGATGATGGAATATTTATATCCGCCTTCATTATAGACATTGATCGTAATGAAAGCTTTACCGTTACTTGTAGAACCAAGCGACAGGCTTCCGGTAAACGTTCCCATTGCGTAATTGTACAGATTTTGCAATATTTGCATTCCAGTTCTGGCATGCAACCCTACATAAGACGTTAACTGTTGTTCGAAAGAACTTTTTCCGGAATATAAATCTTGCAGAGAATTAAAACTTTTTTCGGTAAGAATAGTTGAAGTGCTAAAAGAATTTTGCTTTGTATTTATTTCCACAACAGTTATAGCGCCGGTTTTCCCATCGATCCTATATTCCGTCACTTTTACATTTTCGCTCTTTGGGCTTCCTTCAACGGTCGTAACTTTACCGCTTTCGCCTCTTACGCGCATATTAATATTGTTTTCGCTTATATAATGTTTTTTGCCGTTGACATATATTTCTATATTATTGTTGCCTATCGGTTGTTCGTATTTATTTTGCATATCCCCGATTATTATGCTGCTTACATATCCCTTGGAATCATAAACGTCGACAATATGCTGTCCCTGTTTAAGCATTCCCGACATCAAGCTGTTCGCAATTTTATTATTGCTCCTATTTGCAACAACGGCGTCTATTTCGCTTATCGGATAAGTATGAACGGCTTCGCCTTCGATAATCGTGACTTTTGCCCCATAACTTACGCGTATGCCGCCATTGCGCCAATCAAAAGACCATTGGGGAGCGTAATTTACTTTAATATCAGTTACATTGATACCGGCGTCAAGAAATCTTCTCTTGAGGTCATTTTCAGTTTCAACGCCCGCCTTGCTTGTTACCATCATTTTTTCTTTATTCGATTCCACAAGCGCGTCAAACGACTTCATTTCGCCGCCTTCTTTTTTGCTGCCAAAAGTATTCAGCAAACCGGCGGTTTTCTTATCCTGCGCATATATATGACCTTTTACATACGCTTCCAATTCATCAAAACCGGCGGCGTCCGCAGTGAAAGTTTTATTAGAGTCTTTGACGTGTACCGTTTTATTTTCTATATCGACGGCATGCAATTCGCCGTTTACGTCAACATAAAAATATTCGTAACCGGCTACAGTCGGAGTTATCATAGGAGAAAGCCATTCCAGCCTCGGGACTTGTACAAGCGGTATTCCATTCGATTCTTTTACATCATATGACTTCCCGTCTATTTGAAATTTTGCATCTTTGTAATTGGCATCCGACAATGTCCCGTCGGATTTAACATTGTATTTTACTCCGGTAAAATTGCCTGCGTTCCCGACAACAACGGCATTTTTAAATGTATGGCTTATTTCGCCGCCGATGACATTTACTCCGGTATTTTCGTCTTTTTTACTTCCAAAAATAGTTTCTTCTATTCCGCTTATATATTTTGATCCGTCTTGTCTTGTTGTTCCTGCCAGATTTTTTTCAGTCTTTTCCGTAACAAAACCGTATTGATTTAAGTTGTATGTTATTCTGGAGCTTCCCGGTTTGTCGAGGTTTCCGCCGGAAACAACGGCATCCTCGCCATACGAAGCCCACTGCGCATTTCCGTCAGCGCCGATAGCCTTAATTACAACGGCGCCGCTGTCTACATGCCCTGAAGGCAATTTGTAAAAACCGAATATATCGCTGCCTTCCAGAAAAACATTGCCGACTGTTTGGAAAACAGTTTTATAGTTCAACAAATTTTGCGCAAGGCTGTTGTTTGACAGATCCAAATTCTCTTCAGAAATCCAAAAAGTCGAGCCTTCTTCTACATACCAATCGTCTCCGTCTTTTATGGTTTTTCCAAAAAATAAGCTGTCTTTGCCGTCCCATATTTGAGCTTGCCGCTCATTATTTGTCTGCGCCGATTCGCCTTCGCCGGACGCTCCGACGGTATTATCCGGTTGTTTTTCTCCCGACATATCTATTTTATTTCTCGCAATATTGACAAGTCCATACCTTCCGACAATAGAAACATTATCACCGGCAGTCGCGCCTGCAATTATTCTAATGCCATGTCCTATAAGATTAAACTTATCGGCATAAACATACTCCGTTTTGCCGGAATTATAGAACTTTGCCGTAAGTTCGCCATTTTCCTCGACGGAAATTCTTATGCCGCCGGCAGAAAAAACTACTCCGGCTACATTCATAGCTGAAGTGTTGACAAGAACCGGAGGAGTGTTGTTAACATATAGAGCATGTTTACGGTAAGCGCCGTTCAATCCAACGCCAAGGGCAAGCTCGTCTCCATTATTAAATATCAAATTGACTTTGTCTTTTATCTCACTGCCAAAATCTGCGCCTACGCCTTTAGGAAGATCAAAGTTATCTCTTACTAACGGATTTTCATCATTCCAGAAAAGTCCGAGCTGCCCTTCTCCTGACCCGCTTAGACCGATTTGTAATTTATTTCCTTTTTCAAGATGTAGGTTTACGCCATACATTTCGGATGTCGCGTTATTGGCTTTATCGGCGTCTGTAATGACAACATCTATGTTTCTTCCTTTATTTGAAACATAGCTCACTAAAGCCTGAGCGTAAGTGGCTGGTATATCGCCTTTGAATTTTCCGCTAAGATCAAGCTCATAGCTGAAGCCTTCGAAAAGCTTTATATTGTCTTTAATATTTTGTGAGGCGGAATTGGGGTTTAAATATTCAAATGACGCTTCATTTTTTTCAAACGTCCCATTACGGTATTCGCCTGCCTTCCATTGGCTGTCGACCATTGTATAATTCTCTGTCGTTTTGACCAGATTATCGTTTGAAAGAAGCACGGAACTGCTTAAAGCGACGGCGCCTTCGCCGACAACGACAAGCGACAATCCTCTTATCGATATATCGCCTATTACATCCATATTGCCAAACGCGTCTGTGATTATTGCAGCTCTTGTGTCTCCTGCGTCTTGACGGCTTTCTCCGCCTTTTGCTCCGGGAGCCGCCGCATCAAAATGAGCGCCTTTGTTTTCGGTTGTGGCTTTTCCCTTCAAAACCGGTGAAACAGCTAATCCTTCATCATCTATTTCAAACCTAAATTCCGCTTTCAGATCCTGATAGCTGTCTATGCTTTTGACGTAATGACGATAAGTTCCGGTTATCTTTCCTTCTGTTTCTTTACCGTTAACATCAAAACAAACCCACTTATCGCCATTCTTCTTGTATGTTAAATTTATATCTCCGGAAAAATGTACTTGATCCGACGTTGACGGATCCGTATAATAGCCATTGGGTTTTGTGCTGTTAAGATTGACTTCAAAAGCTCCTTTCTCATTATAGGCTGTAATCGATGTTACGTCGCCGTTGATCTTGGTTACGACGGCAAGAATATCATCGATAGCATAAAAAGCGGGTTTTCCATTCTCATAACGTATTATTAAATCCGATCCGGAAAGTTTACCTTGTATTATATCGTTATTAGAACTTATCTTATACTTAGCTAAATTGCCGTCGAAATCAAATTGTCCGCCGTATACGCCTATCATACCGGTAAAAGAATTATTCGTTTTATCCAATGCAAAATTAGTAAGCGAATAATACATTTTTGAATATACATCGCTCTTTTTAAATTCGGCAAGCTGTTGAGAGAAAGACTTTGTATTTAATAAAGGATTGGCTTTCAGAAACTCCTCAAAAACATCTTTATTACCGGCGCCTTGTTGAAAAATATAATCTATATTAATTTTTTTAATTATCCCATCGGTAAAAGCTCCGGTAAAAGCGTCGTAGTACATTCCTACGGATCCGGTAAAATTTCCATCGTAGTCAGTCCCTCTTATTTCCATTAAACCCGTATAATATGCGCCTTCATTACCGTTGAGTTCGGCAGCCAATTTTACGCCCGCATTCTCAAAGCTGACAGTTAAAGAATCATATCTCCCCCCAGCATTATAACCGGCTAATCCTGTCACATTGTAAAAAACAAAACCGTCTTCAGTCTCGTTAAGTCCATATGAATAAGAAAATCCTTTAGTTATTTGTTGGATATTGCCTATCGCAGTACTTACCCAGTTGCCTTTTACATAATGGTCTTCTCCAAAAAGGAATTTTCCGTCTTTGTCATAAGTTTTTGCAAAAGAATTAAAG
>JAISDI010000277.1 GCA_031264895.1 Endomicrobium sp.
TTTACCTTTAGGTGTTGGAGATTCTGATGACATCAGGCTTTTTGCCCCATTCCCGAACAATCTTCCAACACCTCTTATACACTTAACTATATACTATTTTTTTAAGGAACAATTCCCGAAGGTTTTTATCGGGAATCCACTTTGCCGTTGCCGTTAATTCCCATCCTGTGGAGGGGTGGCAGCGCGAAGCGCTGACGGGGTGGTCGTTGTTGCCGTTTGTCGTTTCCCGTCAAGTCTTCATTGTGCTAAACTGATTACAACTTAATGGAATATTTGGGTTTAACAAAATTACGATACCTGCCATAAGTCCAGGGGACGGGTGTGTTGCCCCGTTTTTTTATCTCATTTCTTTATGGGGATCACGGTAAAGCCAAAAGGAACGCGGCCTTTCTAGTTTTCCGCCTGCAAAGGCTCAGCGGCGGGAATGTCCGGAGATATTGGTTTCTCCAGTTGGGAAATGATTTCTTCTTTGTAGTTGTTAAACGTTTCTTTGTCTTTTCCGGATAGTGCGGTTGACGGAGGCATTTTTATATTAAGGAAGTTTATAAATTTTCCGTTCTTTTTCATTCTGAAATCCAGGTGCGGGCCTGTCGAAAGACCCGTAGTTCCGACGTATCCTACTATTTGTCCCTGACGTACTCTGGCGCCTCTTTTTATTGCTCCGCCGTATTTTGAAAGATGTCCGTAAGACGTAACATAACCGTTTGAATGTCTTACCTCCACATAATTTCCGTAGCCGCCGTTTTTTTGAGCCATTGTTACCGTTCCGTCGGCTATCGACGAGACAGGCGTGCCTGTCGGCGCCGCATAATCTATGCCGAGATGAGGTCTCCGTATTTTTAATATCGGGTGCATTCTGTTGAGGTTGAATGTCGAACTTATTCTTCTAAATTGCAGCGGGGCTTTTAAAAATGCGCTTTTTACGGATTTCCCGTTTTCGTCAAAATATCCGGAATCTCCTTTTGCGGTTTTAAAAAGAATCGCATTATAAATTTTTTTGCCTGATTTATACTGCGCGGCGATTATTTTCGAAGACAGCTGCGTGTTTTTTTTGTTTGCCGTTTCAAATTCGTATATAACTCTGAAAGTATCGCCCTGCCTTGTGTCTGTTAAAAAGTCCATCTGCCATGCAAATATGTCGGCAAAAGATAAAATTATTCCGGCCGGAACCCCTTGTCCTTCCATCGCGCTCCATAAAGATGAGCTTATTTCGCCCGACATGTTGAAAGCAGATACCGTTTTTCCGAGAGTTTTTTGCGAAGAATTGATTGTACCGCCGGAATTTTTTTGTATCGAATAAAAGGATTCTCCTTCGGGGTAATACCAAAAGTTTATCCATTCTGCCGTTGAAGTCGAATAAACTATTTCAAAAAATTCTCCGGCTTTGATTTTGCCTATGTTGAATTTAAGATTTTTTAGTTCTTTTTTTATTTCGGATTTATCGCTTTCGGTAAGCCTTGTTTTCTTTAAAGCCGCGTCAAAAGAATCTCCGTAATCAATTACGGTTTTCTCAATGTCCATTACATATTCGGCGGGAGCGGGTTTAAATTCCAATCTGCTTATTTTAGCGTAAAGTACCCATGCGCATATAACGGCTGTTATAATAAATGTAATAAGGCAGATATAAATTTTTCTTAAATTTTCATTCATTTCTGAGCCATTTTACAAGATTTCAGCCGTTTTGACAATGTTTGAAAAATTATGGTAAAATCCAATAATAAGTATATTTTTATAAAAACGGAGAGTTTGCTATGGCAGAAATTAAAGCTTTTGACGCAGTCAGATATGCAAAGGAAAATATTGCAAATTATATATGTCCTCCTTACGACGTTATAAGTCCGGAAGAAAAAGCAAGGCTTCAAAAACTTTCCGCTTACAACATAGTCAATATTGAGCTTTCAGACGCGAAGGGCAAAAAAAATAAGTACGCCAATGCGGCGGAAATTTTTAAAGCGTGGATGAAAGAAGGCGTTTTAGAGCGCGACTGTAAGCCCGCGTATTATTTTTACGAGCAGGTTTTTGAAGATCACGGAATAAAAATGACCAGAAGAGGTTTTTTTGCCGCTTTAAAACTTGAAAATGCTCACTCCGGAAAAGGTTCGGTAAAACCGCATGAAAAAACTCTTGCAAAACCTAAAGCCGACAGATTAAAACTTCTTAAAGCCGTAAAGGCAAATATCAGCCCGATATTCGGTCTTTTTGACGACGGAAAAAAGAATATCGTAGACTTGTGCAGAAAAATAGCTAAAAGACGTCCCGAATCTACCGCAAGAGACAAAGAGGGAACTTTCCATAAACTTTGGGTTGTCTGCGACGAAGAAACAATAGATTATATTGAAAAATATCTGGCAAATAAAAAGATTTTTATTGCCGACGGACATCACAGATATGAAACCGCTTGGAATTACAGTCAGGAAAGAAAAGCGAAAGACAAGAAATATTCGCCGGATAAACCGTACAATTACGTTTTGGCTTATTTATGCCCGATGGAAGACCCGGGAATTTCAATCTGGCCTACGCACAGAGTGATTGAAGAGCCTAAAAATTTTGAAGAAAATATTGAAAAATATTTTGACGTTCACCCTTTAATCGATTTTGCAAAACTTTCAAAGAAAGATATTCAGCCTATGCTTGTGTACAAAGACGGAAAATATAGAACGCTTACCATAAAAAAAGAGGCGGCGCTTAAAAAAGCCATGCCGGATAAAGGCAAAGCTTACAGAAATCTTGCAGTCAGCGCTCTGCACTATGTGCTTATGCCCGGCGTAGACGCTTCGGAATTTATTTATGTTAAAGACGATAAAGAAGCAGTTGTTCTTGCCAAAAAAACCGGAAAAATAGCCGTTATTGTTCCGGCTACTCCGGTTGACTCTTTGCAGGCAATAAGTTTAAGCAATGAAATGATGCCTCAAAAATCTACATATTTTTATCCAAAACTTGCAAGCGGAATCGTAATAAAAACAGTATGACATTATTAATAGACATTTTTATACTGGTAAGCGCCGCTTTGATAGCCTGGTTTGGCTGGTCGGCGGGGCTTACCAGAAGTTTTTTTGCGGTCTTAGCGGGATTTGTTTCAATCATGGCTGCGGAAAAATATCCTTACCAGTCCGGAATAAACTATTATTTGATTTTTGCGATATGTGCTTTGGTTTTTTATATGGCTGGCGCATTTATTTTGAGGGCGGTACGTTTTTTTTATATGAATTTAATCGATAAAGCCGGTGGCGCGGTTTTGAGCGTTTTAGTGTGGTTTGTCGTATGTATAAACGTTGTGGTTCCGACTCTTACTTACGGAACGAACGCGCTGGACGGTTCGGCGCGTTCATTTTATAAAACAGTTTCAGCTTCAATGCGCAAAAACATACCTTTCTTAAAAGATTATGTTCCCGCGTCATTGGAAAATAAAGTAATTGCAAGGCTGAGCAATGATGAGAATTAAAACTATTACGGAGAAATCATGAAAAAATTAAGATTAGGCTTTCCAAAAGGAAGCTTGCAGGATTCAACTGTAGAATTGTTTAAAAAAGCGGGAATAAGGGTAAACGTTTCGTCGCGTTCGTATTTTCCTTCATGCGATGACGACGAACTTGAAATAATGCTTGTGCGTTCTCAGGAAATGGCAAAGTACGTTCAGGACGGTTTTTTTGATTGCGGCCTTACCGGCTTTGATTGGATATGCGAAAGCGGCGCGAAAGTTAAAGAAGTATGCGAGCTGAATTATGCCAAGTCGGGATTTAGGCCTGTGCGCTGGGTTTTGTGCGTTCCGGAAATTTCTAAAATCAAATCGATAAAAGATTTACAGGGAAAAAGAGTCGCCACCGAACTCATTAATTACACTAAAAAGTATTTTGCAAAAAATAAAGTTAAAGCAAATATAGAATTTTCATGGGGAGCGACGGAAGCAAAAGCCGGCAGCCTTGTAGACGCCATAGTAGAGCTTACAGAAACGGGTTCTTCGCTCAGAGCCAATAAACTAAGAATAGTCGAAGAACTGCTTACCTCGACCACGCGGTTTATTGCCAACGAGAAAGCTTTAGCGGACAAATGGAAAAGAGAAAAAATAGAAAATATGGCTTTACTGCTTCGCGGCGCTTTGGCTGCGGAAGGAATGGTAGGCTTAAAAATGAACGTTCCGCGTAAAACTTTAGATAAAGTTACGGCGGTTCTGCCCGCATTAAAAAAGCCGACTATTTCTCAGCTCAGCGATGAAAACTGGCTGGCTTTAGAAGTTATAATCGAAGAAAAAACGGTAAAGAAAATTATTCCGGCGCTTAAAAGAGCCGGCGCGCAAGGAATAATAGAATATCCGTTAAACAAGATAATTTATTGACGAATAAGGATAATAAAATGAGCGATATAAGAGTTCGTTTTGCCCCTTCCCCCACGGGAGATTTGCATATAGGCGGAGTGCGCACGGCTTTATTTAACTGGCTTTTTGCAAAAAATAAAGGCGGAAAATTTATTTTAAGGATAGAAGATACAGACGAAGCGCGTTCAACGGAAGAATCGGTAAAAGTCATTTTAGACGCGATGAAATGGCTTGAACTCGGCTGGGACGAAGGGCCGGAAAACGAAATAGAAAAATATGCTCCGTACTATCAAATGAAAAGAAAAGAAATCGGCATATACCAAAAATATGCTAACGAACTTACGGAAAAAGGGCTGGCTTATCCGTGCTACTGCACAGCCGAAGAAGTTGAAGAAATGCGCAAGAGCGCGCAGGCAAACAAACTGCCGCCTAAATATGACGGAAGATGTTCTCATCTTACGCCCGAACAGAGAAAAGAAAAAGAAGCCGAAGGCGCAAAAGCGGTTATAAGATTTAAAATGCCGAAAGACGGAAAAATAATCTTGGACGATTTGATACGCGGCAGAGTAGAATTTGATAATTCGCTTCTTGACGATTTTGTGATAATGAAAAACAGCGGCGTTCCGACGTATAATTTCGCCTGCGTTATTGACGATTATCTTATGGAAATGTCGCACGTGCTAAGAGGCGACGACCATATTTCAAACACGCCAAGACAGATGCACATATATAATGCGTTCGGCTGGAAAATGCCGAGTTTTGCGCATATGGCGATGATACTGGGTTCTGACGGCGCAAGGCTTTCAAAAAGGCACGGACACACTTCTGTTCTCGACTACCGCAAAGAAGGATACCTGCAGGAAGCTTTAATAAATTATCTTTCTCTGCTTGGCTGGTCTACCGAAGACAGCCAGCAGATTTTTACCATAGACGAACTCAAAGAAAAGTTTTCAATTGAACGCTGCGGCACAAGCCCTTCCACGTTTGACCCTGCCAAACTTTTGTGGCTTAACGGCGAAAAAATCCGTTCAAAAACGCCCGAAGAAATTTATGAACTTTTTATGCAGTGGCTTAAATTTACGGACAATGAAAAAATTATCGACGGATGGGACGCGGATTTATTGAAAAAAGCCATATCTCTTGAACATGAGAAAATAAAACTTTTAAAAGATATACCGTCTTTAGTGAATTTCTTTTTTGTAAAAGACGTGGATTATGTTGAAGAAGCCGTAAACAAAGTGTTTTTGAAGTCTAAAGACAGCGCAAAACTCGTTTTAAGCGAAAGCTCGCAAAGGCTGCAAAATCAAACTGATTTCGGAGCGGAATCGCTGGAAAAATACGCAAGGGATCTAGCCGCCGAAAAAGGTTTGGGAACGGGAAAAGTTTTCCACCCGATAAGAGTGGCAATATCCGGCAGAACGCAGGGGCCGAGCCTATTTCATATGATGGAAGTAATGGGTAAAGACGAAGTGATAAGAAGAATAGACGTCTGTATAAAAAAATATTTTTATGTTT
>JAISDI010000017.1 GCA_031264895.1 Endomicrobium sp.
GAAAATTTTGCAAAAGTTATTGAAAAAGCAAGGGAATCCTGCGTTAATGCAGGGCAGAAAATCTCAGACCATTTTCCTGACGTCAGGAAGATGGTTAGGATAGGGTCAGGCACAGAAAAAGAAATAGACGATATTCTGCTTACCCGCTATGCTTGTTATCTTGTTGCTCAAAACGGTGACAGCAGGAAAAAGCAAATCGCTTTTGCTCAAAATTATTTTGCAGTTCAAACAAGGCGCGCTGAAATAATTGAACAGCGCATATTAGATCATGAAAGAGTTCAAGCAAGAACAAAACTTGCTCAAACGGAGAAAAAATTATCGGGTGTTTTATATGAGCGTGGCGTTGACGAAAGAAATTTTGCAATAATTCGTTCAAAAGGCGACCAAGCTCTTTTTAGATTAAATACTTCAGCATTGAAAAAGAAACTTGGCGCGCCGGACAACAGACCTCTTGCAGATTTTTTACCTACTGTCAGCATAAAAGCAAAAGATTTGGCTGCGGAAATGACGCATGTCAACGTTCAATCAAAAGATTTAAAAGGCGTATATCCTATAGAAAACGAACATGTCGATAATAACAAAGCTGTGCGTAAAATGTTATTGGAACGCGGAATTGCTCCCGAGACTCTTGCGCCTGCAGAAGACGTAAGAAAAGTAGAACGCAGAATTAAAAATGAAGATAAAAAGGCGCTTAAAACGCCGAGGTAATTTAATTAATATCGGAGGAATAAAATGGCAAGATTGACTATTAACTTTTATGATGTAGGACACGGAAATTGCACGCATATAATCACTCCAATGGGAACTTACGGCAAAGAACTGCGCAAAGTAATAACGTTTTTCTGATGCCGGCGAATTTATAAAAGACAGGTCTGCATATAGAAAGGAGTAAATTTTATGGATAATTTCAAGTTGACTATGTTTGAAAATTTTGAAGTGCGCAGAATTTACGATGAAGAACAAGCTAAATGGTATTTTTCTGTCATTGATATTGTTGCAATTTTGACAGAACAGAAAGATTATCAAAAAGCAAGAGATTATTGGAATAAATTAGCACAACGTCTAAGAGACGAAGGCGGAAATGAACCGCTGACAAAATGTCAGCGGTTGAAATTGCCTGCAGCTGACGGCAAATTAAGAGAAACTATGGGGCGGCAGATGTTGAAACTCTTTTGAGGCTTGTTCAATCCGTTCCAAGCCCAAAAGCCGAGCCTATAAAATTATGGCTGGCAAAAGTCGGTTATGAAAGAATGCAGGAAATTGCTGACCCTGAAAAATCTTTAAACCGCGCCCGCGAAAATTGGCAAAAGCACGGCAGAAGCCAAAAGTGGATTCAGCAAAGAATGACAGGGCAGGAAACAAGAAATAAATTAACGGATTATTGGAAAGAACACGGGGTTAAAGAAGGAAAAGAATATGCTGTACTAACTGATATTATACACAAAGAATGGTCTGGGCTTACGGTAAAGGGCCATAAGCAAATAAAAGGACTAAAAACACAAAATCTGCGTGACCATATGAGTGAAGCCGAATTGATTTTTACCGCTTTAGCCGAACTTACCACAAGAGAAATCGCCAAAAAAGAAAAAGCCGTAGGTTTTACAAAAAATAAGTCCGCAGGAGTTGAAGGCGGCAAATTTGCCAAAGACGCAAGAATAAAATTTGAGAAAAGAACCGGTAAAAAAGTCGTTACGGACGACAATTTTTTGCCTGCTGGAAATAATAAGCATATCAAAGACAAAAATTAATGCAGGCATACAAAATATTTACAATAAATGGATATGTCATTTTTATTATAAAACGCATTGTAAAAATTTTTATATAATGTTGTCTTCTAAAATTCCTAAATGGAAAGAAATTAAAAATAACCTTGAACTTAAAATTTTTACTTATTGATAAAAACAATGAAATTTAATCCGCTGATAGTAATTCCTCTTTATAATCACGCTGCGGCTGTCGGCAAAGTTGCCGGCGAAGCTGTTTCGCTTTATAAAAACGTTTTGATTATCGACGACGGCAGCGCTGACGGCGGTTTTGATAATGTTAAGGATTTGCCCGTAAATATTGTCAGGTTTCAAAAAAATAAGGGCAAAGGCGCGGCGATTACAACTGCGGCAAACTGGGCTAAAGACAATGAGTTTACCCACATTGTAACCATAGACGCCGACGGACAGCATTTTCCTTCAGATATTGAAAAGCTTATTTGCGCGGCAAAAGAACATAACTCTGCAATCATTATAGGCAAAAGAAATTTTGACAGTCCTTCAATACCGCCGGCTTCAAAGTTCGGCAGAAAATTTTCGGGTTTTTGGGCAAAAGTGCAAACGAGCAAAACTATAATAGACATACAAAGCGGGTTCAGGGTTTATCCGGTAGAAATTTTTGATAAATACAAAATTTTTTCAAAACGGTTCGCTTTTGAAGTGGAAATCATAATAAAAGCCGTTTGGGCGGGTTTTAACGTTGAAGAGGTTGAAGTCGGCGTTCATTATCCGGAAAACCGTTCTGAGCGCGTTTCACATTTCGGGTTTATAAAAGACAATGCGCGCCTTGCCGTTTTAAATACTTATTTGACAATCCGTTCAATGATACCTCTGGCGCACAGAAAATACGTTAAAGACGAAAAAGGAGAAATTGTTTCTTTAAATCCTTTCAAAGTCGTGACGGAACAATTAAAAAACGACGACAATCCGTTCCGTCTCGGCATTTCTGCCGCATGGGGCTCTTTTTGGGGCGCAATCGCGCTGCCGGGCATTAGAACATTTATTTTGATGGTCGGCGCGGGCTGGTTTAATTTAAACAGAGCAATAGCTTTCAGCGTTGACAAACTTGCAATGCCGCCTTTCATACCTTTTGTCTGTATAGAAGTCGGATATTTTTTGCGGCACGGCAAATTTCTTACTGAAATCAGCTGGCAAATAGTAGGCCAACAGTTCCTGCAAAGAGTATGGGAATGGATTTTAGGTTCTCTTATAGTAGCGCCAATTTTTGCGCTGATAGTAGGCGCCATAGTTTTCACAATAGGCCAAATAATGAAAGCCGGCGCAAAAAAATATTTGTAAAATCACAAACTAAAATAAATCGGATAGTCTGCCGGCATTATTCAATAACAAAATAAGGAGTTTTATGTCTCAAAAGTGGACGGGGAAAAGTCTTGGGAATGGGTTTTTGCAGTTTTTGCTGCGCAGCGCAGTAAAATATGGCGGCAGGCATGTCGCTTATTTTATAAGTTATTTTGTCGTTGCCATATATACGATTATTCCGTCTATCAGGAAAAAGGCTTCTTTTTATTTGAAAAGGCGGTTTAAATCTCACGGCGCGGTTAAAATGTTTTTTCATACTTATAAATTAAATCTTACGCTTGCGAAAATTTTGATAGACAGAGCGGTGTTTGGCATAAAAGGCGACATTACGATAATTTCTTCGAAACAGGATCAGCAGTTGTGCCGCGATTTACTTGCTAAAGGCAAAGGGCTTGTCATAATAACCGCGCATTGCGGCTGCTGGCAGATAGCGATGTCCGCTTTTGATTTTATGGAAGGCAAAAAGTACGTTGTGTACCACAGGACGAAAAAAGATGTAGACAAACACGTTCACGAACTTTCAGGCTCGGCTTCGCCCGTCAATTTTATTGAGCCGGCGGGTTTTGCCGGAGGAAGCATAGAAATAATGGCGGCTCTGCACAATAAAGGCATAGTCTGTATGATGGGCGACAGAACTTTTGGCAGCGGCGACAATAAAGTCGAAGTTGATTTTCTCGGCGGGAAAATCGACGTTCCGTACAGCGTTTACAGAATAGCCGCCGCAGTCGGCGCGCCTGTCGCCGTAATATTTTTTCCATACAGAGGGGGGTATGTGGATTCCGTTATAACGGACGCTTTCTTTGTGGAAAATAAAGGGCAAAAACCGCAGAACTATTTAAATGAAGCGCAAAAATTTATAAAATCATTGGAAGGTTTTTGCGAAAAGTATCCGTACCAGTTTTTTAATTATTATGATTCGTGGAAACAAAATCAACCGGAGGAAAAATGATACCGACATCTTTAGACGATGTAAAAAAAGTTTTAAGCGAAAATTTGGACATGCAGGGAATAGATTTGGATTGCGTAAAAGAAGACGCTCCGCTTTTTTTGGGGCTTGGGCTTGACAGTCTTGACGCTATAGAGCTTGTCGTAATTTTACGCAAAAATTATGATATCGTCATAGAAAATATGGACGAAGGAAGAAAAATATTTCAGACGCTTGGAACTTTAAGAGAACATATAGAAAAAACGAGAAAAAAATAATGAAGACCGCTATTTCGGGTTTTGGCTGCGTCTGTTCGCTCGGAGGCAGCGTTGAAGAAATTTCGCGCCGCTTGTTTGACGAGAGCGTAAAGCCGTCTTATTTGAAAGACAGATTTAAAAGTTCTTTTTCGCAGCAGTACCCTGTGTTTCAGGTTCCGGAAGATATTTTGCGGCAAAAAGACGAGTATGAAAGTTACAGTTTTTTCTTTTTAAGAAAAGCTTTAACCGAAGCAATGGACAAAGCCGGCATAAAAAAGTCTCATTTGAAACAATTAAAAGTCGGCGTTTGTATAGGAACTTCGGTTGACGCGTCTTTTAACTGTTTTGATTTTTATAAAGATTGGCGCGACGACATAAAAATGTCTTTGGACCCGCTGGACAAATACATAAAATATTCTGTCTCAGACGAAGTTCTGAATTTTCTCGGAGTCAAAGGCTTGTCGCAAACCGTTGTTACGGCATGCGCGTCCGGCACGGACGCGATAGGCATAGGCGCGCAATGGATCGAAAACGGGTTTTGCGATATAGTGATAGCCGGCGGCGCCGATGAACTAAACCTTATCCCTTTTACGGGATTTATAAAGCTGATGATTGCAAGCAAAAACCATTGTAAACCTTTCGATAAAAACAGAGACGGTATAAACCTCGGCGAAGGAGCCGGTGTTTTTATTTTGGAATCGCAAAGTTCGCTTAAAAAAAGGAACGGTAAAAAGATGGGCAGCGTGCTTGGGTACGGCAATGCCTGCGACGGATACCATGCGACCGCGCCTGAACCGGAAGGCAGAGGTTTAAGAAAAGCCGTTAATTTTGCCATGAAACAGGCAGGCATAAATAAAGAAGAAATATCTTTTATAAATGCGCATGCAACGGGAACTCTGGACAACGACGCCGCAGAAGCCAAAGTTTTTAACGATTTGCTTAAAGGCGTTCCTGTTACCGCCACAAAAAGCCGCACAGGACATGCGCTCGGCGCGGCGGGCGCCATTGAAGCGTGCATTTCTTTAATTTGTCTTAATGTACGCAAAGTCCCGAAAACTAATAATTTTGATACCGTTGACGAGAAATTAAATGTTATTCCGGTTTTGGCAAATTTAAACATAGATAAAAAAATTGCAATTTCGGATTCTTTGGCGTTTGGCGGGTGTAATGCGTGTATTATTTTAGGCGGTAAAGATTATGAATAAACTTTATGTAAAGAGTTCGGCTTTTGCCGATAAATCAAACGGTATAGAAGAGTTTTACGAAACAAAAAAACTCAGGCGCGTCGATAATTTTATAAAAGTCGTTTTATTTGCCGCGGCAAAAACTTTATACGAAGCCGAAATAAGCCTTGAAAGCGAAAAAGAAGACATCGGCCTGATTATCGCTACGGGACGCGGCCCCGTAAAGCAAACGTGTAATTTTATGGATTCGATAATAGACGGCGGAGACGTTCTCGCTTCTCCGTTGGCGTTTTCTTCTTCCGTACACAACTGCATTGAAACGGCTCTTTCGATTCTTTTAAACTTTAGGGGCAGCTGTCTTACGGTAAGCCAAGGAGGCGGTTCTTTTGAGTCTGCGGTAAATACCGCAAAAAGCTGGCTTCTTTCGCAAAGATGTAAATATGTTCTTTTGGGAGCTGCTGACGAAATACATCCGGTTATTGACAAAGAGTACGGACACAAAATATACGGCGGGATACATGCGGCGTTTTTTCTTCTGACTTTTGAAGAAACCGAAAACGAGTTTGTTTTTGACGAACTTTTTAAAGACGATTTCAATCCCTCGATACAGGCTTTTGAGCTTGCTAAAAAATATTCGTCGTTTCTTAATAAAAAAGACGCGCGCAGAGTAGTTGCCGATTATATTAAAACTTATCTGGCTGGCAAACAAAAAGACGTGTTTGCGGTTTTCGAAAATCAGAGAATAAAAGATATGCTTAAAGAAGCCGATAAAAGCGAAAAAGAAAAAATTTTTGTCGGACTAAAGCTGTTATGCTCGGTAAACGAAATAAGCGATGCGGAAAACAAAGATATTGAAAGCGTTTGCATAGAGTCGATAAAAAAGAGTAAACAAATAAACTTTTTCACTTCGGGCAGTACTGGCATACCGAAAAGCTGCATACATTCGCAGGATATGATAAAGGAAGAAACAGACGGCGTCGCATTTTTGTTTAATAAAATAAAAAGAATAGTTTCCACTGTGCCTTCGCATCACTCTTACGGTTTTATTTTTGGGTTACAGGTTCCGAAACTCATGAATCTTACCGTCGTCTATAAGCCGCCGATCCCTTTTCCTGAATGGAATGAAATATTGCAGGAAGGCGATTTGTTTGTGACTTTCCCGCTTTTTTTGAAATATCTCATAGATATTAATTTCAGATTTCCTAAAGGCATAACGGTTTTGACTTCGACTTCTCCGTGTCCGGATACGGTTTTTGAAGAGATTTACGCGAGAGGAGCGCAAAGAGTTATAGAAATTTACGGTTCTTCAGAAACCGGCGCAATAGGGTTTAGAGAAAGCGCGGGCGCGCCGTTTTTTTTGCTTCCGTTCTGGAATTATGAGGAACGCGGAAGCGAAATAACCGAAGTTTTCAGGAAGAAAACGCCTTTAAAGTCCGAACTGCCCGATATAGTCAGAACAAAAGGCGAAAGGGTTTTTTCGGTCATGGAAAGAAAGGATCATGCGGTAAAAATTGCCGGAATCAACGTTTACCCTCTTAAAATTGAAAAAATCTTAAAAAAACATACTGACGTCAAAGATGTCGTAGTGCGTTCCGGCGGCGACAGATTGAAAGCTTTTATAGTTCTAAGAGACGACGCCGACGAAAAAACCGCAAAAAAAAGCATACGCGATTATATACATTCAGTATTGACAGCCCACGAAATCCCCAAAAACATAACCTTCGGCGCACGCCTCCCCATAACCCCCTTCGGCAAAAAAACCGACTGGTAGGTGCTAGCGCACGGGTACTAGCGTACGGCAAGTTAGAACGGCTGCGTTCCTTTAGTCTTTGTTGTAATTCCCTTTGGCCGAGACATTTTGTCTCGAACGGGGTAGTCTTTGTGTCGTTGTCGTGTCTTTGCTTTTCTATCCTGCCGCCCGCAAGGGCTGTAGAAAAAAATATGTAAAAAGAGTAGAATATGGCATTGTTATATTGGGGGGCTTGTATGGCATATGAATGGAATAGCGATTTGGAAACCGGAAACGAAATAATTGATAATCAGCATAAAGGATTATTTGCCGCGCTTAACAAGCTTGTGGAAGCGCAGCATCAGGGGAAAGGCGTGCAGGAGCTGGGTACGACTATGGAATTTCTGACGGTGTACGTATTACAGCACTTTGCCGATGAAGAAAAATTGCAGGAAGAATATAATTATCCGGACAAATTTAATCATAAAAGTTATCACAATGATTTCAAACGGACTGTCGGCGAGCTGGTCAAAAAACTTGAAGCGGAAGGGTATAGCGACGTTTTGTTGGAACATACGATCCAAATCATGGCTGATTGGCTTGTTAATCATATCAAAGGCGATGATTTCAGGCTTGCGGCGCATATTCAGTTAATAAAAGATACAAAAAAGTAGCGGATACATTCTGTCAAGGCTAGATCAAAACCATTCTTTTATATATTTGTATCGGGGCGTGAACACGCCCTGAAATCTTCCCGTAAAAAATAAATATGGAAAAAATTAAAATCGAAGAGATAGAGGCCGTGATCGAAAGAAAGAGAATAAAAAATCTTTATATTTCGATACACTCTTCATCAGGCGAAGTTTATATATCGGCGCCTTTGAAAACGTCGCAGCGCGCGATCGAAATTTTTTTTGCTTCAAAAATTGCGTGGATACGCAGGCATAAGGCAAAAATATCTGCGCGCCCGCCAAAAACTTTCAACGATTATGTTACAGGCGAATACGTTGAAGTCTTAGGGAAAAAATATATGCTGAAAGTCTTTGATTATGCGGGCGAACCTAAAGTATTTTTGAATTTTGATTCGGTAGACATGTATATTTCTTCACAGTCCGCAATTAACGAGAGAAAAGAAGCGGTCGACGATTTTTATAAATCCAAACTCAAAGAAATTGTCCCTCCCTTTATTTTAAAATGGGAAAAACAAATGGGTATTTATAACGAACCCAGTTCGTTAAAGTTTTTATTTAAAAACATACAAAGTAAATTTAATTTGTTTGATAACGGGATCGAAAAAGAAACCGTTATTTTAAAAAATCCGGTAAAAATTGTTTATAAAAAAATGAAAGGAAAATGGGGACTTTGCCATATATCCGACAAAAAAATAACTTTAAATACCGAACTGGCAAAAAAAAGCGCCGAATGCGTTGAATATGTTGCCGCTCACGAACTTTTACATCTCAAAGAAAGAAAACATAATAAAAGGTTTAAAGATTACATGAAAAAAGCTTTTCCCAATTGGAAAAAGCTTGAAGCCGAACTTGAAGGGTATGTTTAATCCCAGATATTCCATTAGAGCTAAAGTTGTCTAATGGAACCCATTAGAAATAATGAAGAATAATAGATTGAAAACACAATGAGCTATGCAAAATAAAAAAAGGTCAAAAAAAGCATAAGAATGAAATATAACAAATAGGTATTTCTAAAATACTGTTCGTCATGCCCGAAGTTCGTAATCGGGCATCCACTTTTACTAAAGAAGTTTTTATTTTACGACGAACGTGGATCCCCGATAAAGACACTCGGGGATGACGACAAGGAAAAAAGATGGTTCTTAGAAAGTTCTAATGGAATATCTGAGTTAATCCAAAAATTCTATAAAAAGCGAAAAGACAAAAATGGATTCCCGATAAAAACCTTCGGGAATGACAAATGAGTGAAATCATTTTTGTCGTTATGCCCGAAGTTCGTAATCGGGCATCTATGTTAAATACAAATCAGTGGGATTATGACACAGCAAAGGTTAAAGGAACGCGATCTTTCTAGTTTGCCGCCCGCAAGGGCTAGCTTGCCGTCTGCAAAGACCCGCCCGCAAGGGCCTACTCTTTGCTGTCTTTTTTGGAATACTCTGAGAAGGCGCAATCGAAATTGTCGTGGAAATAGTTGTCCAGCTCGTTGGCTTTTACCGCAATTTGAGTAAAATTCTTTTTGATTTCTTCCTTAGAGTTCGAGAAGATGTCCGATATGTATACGCGATACGAAATATAAATTTCGTTTTTAGAAATGCCGAACTGGAAAGGTTTGATATTTTCAGAAAGCAGGAGTTTTAACAGCGGTTCAATGTTTTGTTTCGGGAGGACATTTAGCGGCGAAGTCGAGAATAAATAGTTGTTTTGATATACGAACATTCTTACTTCGGCGCTTCCTTTATGAAAACGCCACGTTTCATAACCTTTGCGCGCGATCACGGGATCTATACCCATAGCCGCAATGGCTTCCTCGCAGAAAGCCGCCAAATCGGTCATTTTTTCTTCTTTAAAAGCGTTTATATTTATTTTGTTGCCGCAGCTGTTGCAGTATTCGCTTTCTTCGGTTATGAGATTTTTGCACGTATTGCACTGAACGGCAAAAGACGAACGGTCGATATTGTGTATCGATTCAAGCATCTCCGTAAGCATTGCGACCGGTATCGCATAGCCCATGTTTTCGGCTTCTTTAAGTTTTGAGACTGTTATTCCTATGAGCTGTCCGGCGGCGCTAAACAAAGGCCCGCCGCTGTTGCCAGGATTTATCGCGGCGTCGGTCTGTATATAATTGTGTCCGTCGATCAGCTGTTCCGGAGCGGAAACCGTTCCGTTGGTGATCGTAAAAGGCATTCCGAACGGAAAACCTGCCACGCATACCTGTGCGCCGATTTCCTGTTTTGTTTCTTCTGAAAATTCTATGCCGGGAAGCGCGCTGAAATCTTTTTCAGAATGAAGAAAAGCTATGTCCGCAACGGGATTTTGCACTATTACGGTTGCGGTAAAACTTTCTTTTTCCGAGTTTTCTATGGCGACTTTTTTAAAGCCTTCCACGACATGACAGTTTGTGACAAAAACATTGTGATCTTTCAGGTAAAAACACGAACCCGAACCGCCCGCGTGATTTACTTTAAAAACTATTTGTGAGATAAGATTGTTTTTATTCATAGTTATTGTCCGAAAAAGCTCGCGAAAAAACCTTTTTTTACGGTCAGATCGCCTCTCATTATTTTACTCAAAGCTTCATAAAGCACCGGAGCGCCCGCGCTCCACGTTTTACCTGAAGAACGTCTCATCGCGTCTACGATTATTTCGTTTATGTCGTCCTGCAAATCGTTGTGATAGTACAAATTGTAAAAACAATACAGCGTTTCCATGGCTACGTCCATATAATCTTCGCCGTCAAAAGATTTTTGAATGCGTTCGTAGGATTTTTGGAAATTGTTTTGGATGTCTTTAAGGTTTGACCTTCTCTTAAATGAGATAAAAACTTCAATGTCGTATAAATCTTTTACAAATATTTTTTTGTCGGTATTGAGCAGTTTTTCAAGATATGCTTTTGCGCGCGTAACGATTTCCGAAAGATTTAATTTGTCGGAGTGCATGTCCGATATTGCCTGTTCAAGCTCGTTGCGGAACTGTCCTTGCGGATGAGCGTAATAATCGATTTTTCGCATTGTGCAGGCAAGCATGCTCCACGCCAGCCCGAAATAGCGGTTGCTTTCAAAATATTTGACGTATTCAAAAGCTTCATTTATCATGTTTGCGACGGTTTTATGACAGGTTTCGGCAGTTTCCGGCGCAAAAGGTTTTGTCAGAGGCTCTTTTATGCGCGTCGCGCCGAACTGCGAAATGAATTTGTCGTCATATTTGTCGCCGGTCAAACATACCTGCTTAAAAATAAAATAGAGTTTGTTCGGGTTGCATTCGTGCAGTTTACATGAGTATTCGAAAGTAAGAGAGTTTCCTCTTAAAAATATCTGTTCGAGGCACAGTTCGTTAAAATTGATTTCCGTTACCTGCCGCAGCAGCGGAACGGCGTTTTTTTCCGGAAGATTTAGAAAAGGAGCTTTCACATAAATATTTTCGTCGTCAATATCAATGCTTACTACTATTGAGCCGTGCGGGATTTTGTAAGATTTTTTGTCTGCGGATCTGTATTTTTTATTAAATTCGGGGTTTATATAGTCGAAAAGAAGTTCAATTGACTTGTGGTAGAGCTTATCTTCATAGGCTTTCCAGCATATGTCCCAAACGGGTATATTGAATTTGCTTGCTGTAGAAGCGAATAATGATTTATGGAAAACAGGAATATTATTCATGCTCAACGATTATATATTAAAAGAATAAGAGAAGTCAAGAAATATGATTTTTAACATCTCGGGAACGTTTTTATATTACGCAATAAAAAAAGAAAAGATTTTCTTTTTTTGGATTTTTTTATTGTTCCCGTATTAAATCAGAAGAGTTACTCCGACCCCTACAGCCTGAACGCCTCTTTTGAATTCCGCTTTTATCTCTTCCTGTGACGAAGAGTCTATTTTTGCGTCCGGCATTGAAATATAAGTGTATTTTACGTTCAAGATAAGCCAGCTGACGAGCTTTAAATTTATTCCGCCTTGCACCTGCCACGAAAAACCGTTATCTTCCACTTCATCTTTTACGCCTTGATAACTTATGTTTAATTTCGGCGCGCTGGCTCCCGCGCCTATACCGATAAAAGGCGTGATCAGATGTTCCTGCATATCCCAAAAATCAAGGATGGCGTTTGCGAATATGCCCTGCGCTTTATATTCCACGTTGCTGCTGCTTTGATCGGTTTCAAAATTGTTTTGGCTTATTATAAGGTATTGCGCTTCGATCCTGAATTTGTTGCTGAGCCTGTATCCCAGCACAAAATCGTATCTCGGGCCGGACATGGTTTTTTCGTTTCCTTTGGAAGTTTGCACATTGTCTATAAAATCATCATAAGAAAAATCTTCAAAACTCATTGAAAGGTTTGCGCCGATATAAACTTTTTCTTTCGCGGCTTCAGCAAAAGAAATGCCTGCCGCAAACGATGCGCAAATAATCGCGTAAAAAATTTTTTTCATTATACGCCCCCATGATGCATTATGTTCAAAATACAGATAAACTATATTCGTTTTAGGTTTATTTGTCAATGCGTTTTTCAATTGACTTTCAATGGAAAAAATAATAGAATCTTAAAACTTATTTGAAGGCGGCGTAGCTCAGGGGTAGAGCAGAGGACTCATAAGCCTTTGGCCGGTGGTTCAATTCCACCCGCCGCCAAATTACTTGCCAAAAACGCTTTAAATATTCAGTCGTTCAAAAACTTTTTATGTTTCCAATATTTCTCATAATTACGGGCGTAAGCGCTGCGTTTATAGAGGCATTATTCTTCAGGGAACTTCTTGCCGTTTTTCAAGGCAATGATCTTGTGATAGGTTTTTTTCTTGCTCACTCGGTTTTTGCTTTATCTTGCGGAATTTTCATTTCTTCAAAAATCAAAAAAGACGACAGTCCGGTAAAAACAATTCAATACAATGCTTTAGTTACCGCATTTTTATTGATCTTTTCTTACATATTCATCATGAATATACGAAATATTTTGAATATTTCTTTGGGAGGAGGGGTATCTCTCAAAAGCGCTTTTATTTATACCTTTTTTGCGGTATTTCCTGTATTTTTTACTCAGGGGATAACATTTTTTTGCGCCATAAAAACCGGAAAAAATGTTTTGCCTTCAAAATCTTCAGCGCTTATAATATGTTTTGGCGCTGTTGTGGGCGGTATCTGTTTTAGCAGGTTTATGTATTCTTTTCTCGGGACGGATATAGTGTTGATAACGGCGGCGCTGTTATGTATGTCTGCAATATCGGTTTCGGGTTCGGCAAAAAGCGCAAAAATATTTTTTGTATTTGCGCTGCTTCCTGCATGTTGCGGATTATTTCTCGATACGGCAAAAATAGACGCTAAACTTCTGAAAAATAATTTTAACTTCTTTGAAGTCGTAGAGTATAAATATACGTCGTACGGTCAGACGGCGATGGTGCAAAAAAACAGAGAGTACGCTCTTTTGGTAAACAATATCATTCAATTTTCTTATCCGGATAACGATATTTTAAATTCGGAAGATTTCGGGCATATACCCGTGCTTTATCCGGAACATCCGTCGAACGTTCTTTTGATAGGCGGCGCGGCAAAATATCTGCCGAAAATACTTGAACACGAAGTTAAAAGAGTCGATTATTTGGAACCTGATGCGGCTGTAGTAAATATAATGAAAAACAATATTTCGCATTTGGGATACGCTTTTAACGACGAAAGAGTACGCATACATAATGAAAAAGCAAGGAAATTTTTAAGCAATTCCGTCGTGCGATACGATCTTATTCTTGTCGGAATGCCTTCGCCGTTAAACTTTCAGCTGAACGGTTTTTATACTCGGGAATTTTTTCAGGCGGCAAAAGAGAGCATGAGAGATAACGGTTTCATTGCTTTAAAACTTGCCGGCACAATGGCTTTCTCGACGTATATTATGGCAGAACTCAATAAGTCCGTAATGGACGCGATGAAAAGCGTGTTCAAACATTCGAATATAATACCCGGCAGTCAAAACATTTTGATCGCTTCGGACAGAAAAATGCCTTACAGGCTGCATATTAAAAAAAGGCTTTACAAAATGCAGGAGACGACTCTTGTTCTCTCAAAATATTATCTTGACGATCTCATGGACACCGAGAAGACAAGATGGCTCAGAAATGAACTCAATAAAATTGAAAGCGACGAAACTCTTCTCAATTCGGATTGGAATCCGCAGGCAAAATTTTTGTCGGTCATTCATTCGCAGTCGGCTTTTTCGCCGTACCTTTCTCTTTTTATGAACAAATTAAGAAAATACTCGTACTTCATATTGTTTGCGGTGATCATAGTTTTTTTTCTTTCAAAATCCGTTTATGAAACTACCGCTTTTGTTTCCGGCGCGTCTTCGATGTGGATATTTATCACGATTTTATTTACCGCGCAGATATTAAGCGGAGAAATTTACGGGTTGTTCGGCATTTTGGCGGCGCTTTTTATTTTAGGCGTTTCTTTGGGGATAGCTTATTGCGGTAAAGCAAAAAAAACCATACCTTTAAACGAAAGAATGTTTCATAATGAACTGTTATTTTTGGTTTTGATAATTCTCTTATTGTTACTTTTCAAATTTTGCCGTATAAATGTATATATGATTTTTGCGCTTTCTTTAGGTACGGGTTTTGCCGCAGGAGTGGAATTTGCGCAGCTGGTAAAAATTGCCGGTCTTTTTCGCGAAAAAAATTCAAACGATTTAAAAATTTATTTTTCGCAAACTGCCGGCGCATTATTTTCAGCGCTGGCAGGCGGATGTTTTTTGATTGTGGTATGGGGCATGGAAAGGTCTCTTCTTTTTATTCTTTTCATGAAATTTCTCATATTTTGCCGCTGGGCTGATTTTAAAAAGCGCGGATTATAAAAAATATAAGTAAAATAAATGTATTTTAGTGTTATTTTAGTTGCATATTTAACTGTAAAATTTGTAAAATAACTGCAAAATATTTTAAGAATGGGGATATTTAATGAATAAAAAAGTATACATCGGCATAATGCTTGTTTGTTTCTGTTTTTCATGTTTGTTTCCCGTAAGACTTCCTGCCGAACTTCAGCAATATATGATTTCAGGAATTATAACCGACAAAAATGACGAATCTCCGCTAAGGGATGCCGAAGTGCGCGTTACGGGCGATAAAGAGTTTTCCGTCAAAACCGACATTTTCGGATATTATCAGATCGAAAACATCGATGCGGGAACATATCTTGAAGTTACCGCGCATAAAGACGGCGTAAAAATCTCTCCTTCGATTTTAAGGATCGCCTCTCTCAGCTCAAACAGAACTATAAATTTCAGCTCGGTTTCGGAAAAATCCGAAGATAATTCCCGTTCAAAAAAAGTTTCGCAGTCCGCAACTTCACAGCAGAACAAAAATTCCGAAAATGAAAATGTCCGCACGATCGCAAAACCAGCAAGCGGAGTTTCCCAATCTCAAAGGGAATACGTTACGGCGGTAAATTCGCTTTTTGCGTCCGGACAGGATTTAGAAAAAACTTCCGAACAGGAACCGGTTCCTCCGTCAAAAACAACTTTTGACTTAAGCGGAAAAGTAGTTTATTACGTATCAGGGCTTGTCGGCGTCAAGGTTGTTGTCAACGACGACAGAAAACTGACGACAAACACCGATATTAACGGGTACTATTCGATAAAAGGATTAAAATCCGGACAAGATTATACGGTAAAATTCATAAGAGACGGATTCACCTTTGATCCTCCGGAATATACGATCGTCAACGGCAATAAGAATTTCACGGTCAATGCCGAAGCTTCCGTGAGCAAGAGAAAGATAAGCGGAAGAATAACCGAAGGCAAAAACGCAATAGAAGGCGTTTCCGTAAAAATAATAA
>JAISDI010000149.1 GCA_031264895.1 Endomicrobium sp.
TTGATTTTAAGAACCGCAGGTACAAATTGTGATTATGAAACACAGTCCGCTTTTGAACTTTGCGGAGCTTTGGCCGAAAGAGTTCACGTAAACGAATTGATTGAAAAGAAAGATAAAATTTTTGAGTACGACATTTTGGCTTTTCCGGGCGGATTTTCTTACGGCGACGATATAGCGTCGGGTAAAATTCTGGCAAATGAAACAAAAAACAAGCTCGGCGACAAACTGAGAAAATTTGCTTTAAGCGGAAAACCGGTAATAGGCATATGCAACGGTTTTCAGGTTTTGGTAAAAATGGGACTGCTTCCGGACCCGGAAACATTCGAACAGATTTCTACTCTTTCATATAATGATTCCGACAAATTTGAATGCCGCTGGGTTTATTTGAAAACCGAAAAAAAAGTTAAAGGCGAATCAAACTGTATATGTAAAAAAAATCTTGCGGAAATTATTAATCTTCCGGTAGCGCATGGGGAAGGAAAATTTGTTCCGTCAGACAAAAAGATGCTTGAAACTCTTATTAAAAGTAATCAGATAGTTTTTAAATATTGTACAAAAAGCGGAAATAAGCCAGACTATCCTTTAGACCCAAACGGTTCTGCGGAAAAAATAGCGGGTATATGCAATAAAAAAGGAAACATTTTTGGGCTTATGCCTCATCCGGAAAGATACGTTTACGCTTTACAACATCCCGCAAGAGAAGGTTTTGACGGAGAGTTTGGCTGGGGAAAAGTAATATTTCAGAATGCCGTTAATTTTGTTAAATAAAATTATACTAAAGGCGGAATTATGGGTTATTGCATAAATTGCTTATTTCAAGGCGATAACAGTTTAGACGAAAACGGAAACGGAAGAATTTTCTGTATGGTCAAAAGAAAATGGATGACGGAAAACGATTCCTGTGAAGATTTTACCGAATATGCGGATCTTAGCAAAGAGATTCGCAGCAAGTACGCTTTTGAGATACGCGACAGAAAAAACGGTAATAATAAAATCTCCGTAGTGATAAATCAGAACTGGAAAGCCATGATCGTGACAATGATAGCGGCTTTTGTAATGTTTATGATTATCGTTAAATTTTTCGACAAGTATATTTTCTAATGAGGATTAAATGAAAGTTTTAGTTATAGGTTCCGGCGGCAGAGAACATGCCGTATGTTTGTCTTTCATAAAAAGTAAAAATATTGAAAAAGTATATTGCGCTCCCGGAAACGCAGGAATATCCAAAATTGCAGAAACGGCTGATATAGGCGTAAACGATTTTGAAAATCTGGCAAAGTTTGTGCGCGACAACAATATTGATTTTACTTTTGTCGGCCCGGAAATTCCTTTATCACAGGGGATCACAGATTATTTTGAAGAAAAAGGTTTAAAAATAGTAGGCCCTTCCAAACAGGCTTCAATGCTTGAATCAAGCAAAATCTTCTCAAAAGAGTTCATGAACAAATACGGCGTTCCTACGGCGCAATTCAACAAGTTTTCGGATGCCGCCGCTGCTTTAGCTTTTCTTTCTTTATGTGAAAAAGACAAAAAAATAGTCGTTAAAGCCGACGGCCTTGCCGCAGGAAAAGGCGTTTATGTGTGCAGCGGACGCGAAGAAGCCGAAAACGCCGTAGAGCAGATTATGAACGATAAAGTTCTGGGAAATGCCGGAACAAATATTATTATTGAAGAATATATAGACGGCCCGGAACTTTCATATTTGATTTTTACGGACGGCATTTCTTATCGAATGATGCCGGCTTCTCAGGATCATAAAAGGATAAACGATAATGACGAAGGCCCAAACACCGGCGGGATGGGCGCATACTCTCCGGCTCCTCTGGCAACGCCGCAGTTAAATAAAAAAGTCGAATAAAAGATTATAAAAAAGGTTATGGAAGGAATAAAAAAAGAAGGCTTTGAATATAAAGGCGTTTTATATGTCGGCGTGATAATGAACGGCGGCGAGCCGTACGTTTTAGAGTTCAACTGCCGCTTTGGCGATCCTGAAACGCAGGCCGTTCTGCCTTTGCTTGACACGGACTTGTCGGATATTTGTCAGGCTGTTATGAATAAAGAACTTTCAAAAATTGAAATAAAATGGAAAAAAGAAACGGCTGTATGCGTAGTAATTGCGTCCGGCGGGTACCCGCAGAAATTTGAAAGCGGTTTTGAAATAAAAGGTCTGGAAAACGTAAAAGACGAAAACACAACCGTTTATCATGCCGGAACGAAAATTAAAGACGGAAAATTTGTTACTGCCGGCGGCAGAGTTTTAGGCATTACTTCAATTGCCGGCGATGTAAAAAGCGCGATAGATAAAGTTTATTCGCAGGTAAAGCTCATATCTTTTGAAAATATTCATTACAGAAAAGATATAGCGTGGAGAGCGTTAAATGAAAAACAGAATTGACGCGGCAATAGACGTAGCAATAATTGCCGGTTCGGGTTCAGACATTCCGGTAATAAACGAAACCGCAAAAATACTTGAAAATTTTGGATTGTCATACAGTTTAAATATTGCGTCTGCGCACAGAAGCGCCGAACATTTAAAGCAGTGCGTCAAAAACGCTGAAAGTTCCGGCGCAAAAGTTTTTATAGCAGCCGCGGGCATGGCTGCGGCGCTGCCGGGCGTTATCGCTTCAAAAACTTCTCTGCCGGTGATAGGCGTTCCTATGGAAAGCAAAAATCTTGCAAGCATGGACGCTTTGTTTGCCATAGTGCAGATGCCAAAAGGCGTTCCGGTGGCATGCGTTGCGGTAGGCAAAGCCGGAGCGGTAAATGCGGCGGTTCTTGCAGCTCAAATTATAGCCGTGTCAAACGACGGTTTGAAAGAAAAGTTAGCGCAATACAGAAAAGAGCAGGCCAAATCAGTTATCAAAGAGGATTTAAAACTGCAAAACGGAATAGAAAAATATATGGAAGGTATTAAAAAATAATATGTCGGAAATTATATTAAACGCAGTTACATTTCATAAAGCCATAGAAAAAATTTCAAAAGAAATTATAGAAAAAAACAAGAATTCAAAAGATCTTGCAATAGTCGGCGTTCATAACAAAGGCGTTATAATTGCAAAACGTATCATCGCCGAAATTGCAAAACTTGCCGGAGTTGAAGAATCAAAAATCCCTTTCGGAACGCTTGATATAACTCTTTACAGGGACGATCTTGACGATTTCGGTTCGGACATGCCCGTCATAAAAGACACGGTAATTCCTTTTGACATAAGCAAAAAAAATATCATTTTGGTAGACGACGTTTTATACACGGGAAGAACCGTAAGAGCGGCTCTTGACGTTCTTATGGATTTCGGAAGACCAAAATCCATACAGCTTGCCGTTTTAATTGACAGAGGCTGCCGAGAACTCCCGATAGAAGCAAATTATGTAGGCGCAAAATACCCCAGCAAAGAAAACGTAAAAGTAGAATGCAGCGAAACCGACAAAGAAGACAGAGTAATTGTAATAAAAGGCAATTAGTAATGAGTAATTAGCAATTGGGTCTTTCAAAAAGTCTAAAAAGTTAAAGTTAAAAGCTTCGTCATCATCAACCTATTTGAATTTTCTGTCACACACGCCGTCATTCCGAATCCCGTAAAAATAAGGATAGGGCGCTCACATCTCGCGCCCGCCGCAAGACATGCGCTCCTTATTTGTCGCGCTGCGGCTGGGACAGGCCCGTTTCGGAATCTGCTGTTGCAGTTGTCGTTATATTATGTCGTCTGCAAAGGCCAGACCCTGAAACGAGTTCAGGGTGACAGACAGGTGACGTCGTCATTCTGAACTTGTTTCAGAATCTGTCGTTTGTCGTTGCTGTCATACCGTTGAAAAACGGTATCCATGTTTGCCGTTGTTGTCGTTAATTACTAATTACTCACTACTAATTACTAATTATTAAAAAGGATTGATTATGTCTCTTAACCGTAAAGATTTACTTGGTTTAGAACATTTGGACAAAAAAGATTTGCAAACAGTATTAGATTCGGTAAAACCTTTCAAAAGCCTATTTACAAGATCCGTAAAAAAGGCGCCGACGCTAATAGGAAAAACCGTAGTAACCCTTTTTTATGAACCCTCAACCAGAACAAGAACTTCATTTGAAATCGCCGCAAAAAGATTATCTGCAGACGTGGTAAATATCGCAGTCAGCGCTTCAAGCGTTGTCAAAGGCGAAAGCCTTATAGATACGGGTAAAACTATGGAAGCAATGAAAGCCGACTACATAATAATCAGGCATTCCATGGCCGGAGCGCCGGACATTTTAGCGCGGCATCTCAATGCGTCAATAATAAACGCCGGAGACGGTTTTCACGAACATCCTACTCAGGGTTTGCTCGATTTGTACACAATGTACGAAAAGAAGAAAAGAATAGAAGGCTTAAAAATTCTTCTTGTCGGAGACATTTTGCATTCGCGGGTTGCAAAATCTAATATCTGGGCGCTGACGAAGATGGGCGCGGAAGTGGCCGTTGCAGGCCCGCCGACTTTGATACCTCCTCAGATAGAAAGTCTCGGAGTTAAAGTTTATTACAATTTGGACGAAGCGATAAAAGAAGCCGATGTGGTAAACATTTTAAGAATACAGCTTGAACGCCAGCAGGAAAATTTATTTCCTTCGGTTCATGAGTACGTCGAGCTTTACCAGCTTACCAAAGAAAGACTTGCCAAAGCCAAACATAGCGTTATGATAATGCATCCGGGACCTATGAACAGAGGCATAGAAATTTCGTCCGACGTAGCGGACAGCCCGAACGCCGTTATCAACGAGCAGGTTACAAACGGCATAGCGGTAAGGATGGCAGTTTTATATCTTCTAAAACCAACAAAGGTGAAAAAAAATGCGTCTTCGAATTAAAAATATCAGAGTAGTCGATCCGTCGCAGAATAAAGACGGAATCGAAGATTTATTTGCAGAAGGCGGCAAAATCGTTTCAAGATTGTCCGGAGCGCCGGACAGAGTTGTCGACGGGAAAAATAAAATTGCAGTTCCGGGTCTCATAGACGTTCACGCCCATCTAAGAGAGCCGGGACAAGAAGGCAAAGAAACGATTAAAACCGGAACGCGCGCTGCTGCAAAAGGCGGCATAACGACGGTTTTTTGTATGCCAAACACAAAACCCGTAATAGATAATGCTCCGACCGTTGAATTTATACTTTTAAAAGCGCAGAAAGAAGGGGCTATAAACGTTTTCCCTATAGGCTGCGCGACTAAAGGTTCAAAAGGCGAAGAACTTTCGGAAATAGGCGTTTTGAAAAAAGCGGGAATCATAGCAATAAG
>JAISDI010000193.1 GCA_031264895.1 Endomicrobium sp.
AATGGATACCCGATTACGACTTTCGGGTATGACAAATCTGTTTTTTACTTGTTTTTTACCAATCCCATAACTCATAAATACTTGTGGGTAATGGTAAGCTCCACATGATGGGAATTAACGACAACGACAAAATGGATTCCCCCCGTATTACGACCTTATGGGGCAGGCTGCTAAGGAATAACAGCATTTCCGAACTTTCGGGAATGACAAACGAGTGAAATCATTTTTGTCGTCATGAGCGAAGTTTGTAATCGGGCATGTTAAATACAAATTAGTGGGTTGATTTACTACAAAATTTTTGCTGATAGAGGGTGGACAAATGGCAGATTTGGCAGAGAACTTGAGTGGGTTGGCGGGTTGCTTTTTTTATCCGAATCTTCCTGTGATGTAATCTTCGGTTTGTTTTTCTTTTGGGGAGACGAACATTGTGCCGGTTTTGTCTAACTCTATCAGTTTTCCCATTAGGAAGAAAGCGGTTCTGTCGCCTACCCTTGAGGCTTGTTTTACATTGTTTGTTACTAGAATTATTGTGTATTTTTCTTTCAATTCAAGCATTGACTCTTCGACTTTGGCCGTAGAAATCGGGTCAAGGCCGGAACAGGGCTCGTCAAATAAAATCACTTCGGGGTTTATCGCAAGTATTCTGGCTATGCACAGCCTTTGCTGCTGGCCGCCGGACAATTTTATTGCCGAAGCGTTTAGCCTGTCTTTGACTTCATTCCATAATGAAGCGTCTTTTAAAGCCTGCTCGACAACATTGTCCTGCTCGCTTTTTTTCATGGCTATGCCAAGCCTTTTTGGAGCGTAAACTATGTTTTCGTAAATTGTCATAGGAAGAGGTATCGGCATTGCAAAAAGCATTCCTACGCGCTTTCTTAGTTTTTCCATATTCATATGAAAAATATTGTCGCTGTCAAGAAACACTTCGCCTTTTCTGGAATAGTTAGTGTCAAAATCGTTCATTCTGTTTAAGGTTCTTAAAAAAGTTGTTTTACCGCTGTTTGCCGGGCCTATTATCGTCAGGATTTCGTTTTTTTCAACATTGATATCCAACGATTCCAAAACGCATTTCCCGCCGTAAAAGCAGTTTAGATTATTGACTTTTATTTTGTCTTTATTTTCTACCATTTTCTGCGTTTCCTAAAATATATTCTTGCTATTATTGCTACCAAACTCATGGACAGCACCATTATTAAAAGCACTAAAGCCGTTCCGAAAATTATGTTTTTGGGCATATTCGGTATTTGCGTTGAAATGATAAACAGATGGTAAGGTAAAGTCATGACCTGATCAAAAACCGAGTTCGGAAGATGCGGAACGTAAAATGCCGCCGCAGTAAACAAAATCGGGGCGGTTTCGCCTGATATTCTTGCAATGCTTAAAATTGCGCCTGTTAAAATTCCGGGAAGAGCGTTAGGCAAAACCACATACTGTATAGTCTGCCATCTGCTTACGCCAAGCGAAAGGCTGGCTTCCCTGAACGAATGCGGAACGCTTCTCAAAGCGCCTCTGGCCGTAGTTATGATAACGGGCAGTTCCATAATAGACAGCGTCAAAGCGCCTGCAATTATTGAAACACCAAGTTTCAAAAACATCACAAATATTCCCAGACCGAACAATCCGTAAACTACCGACGGCACGCCTGCCAAATTTACTATAGCAAGGTTTATTGTTCTTGTTAAAAGATTATCTTTTGCATACTCATTTAAATATATGGCCGCGCAAACGCCTATCGGGAGCGTTATTAAAATTGCGCACATAACTATCGAGAGAGTGCCGACTATCGCCGGAAGTATTCCCCCGCCTCTCATGCCGTCTGCCGGCATAGCCGTCAAAAATTCCCACGTTATTGCGGACGCGCCGTTTTTAACAATAATAAAAACTATTATCGTTACGGGAGTTATAACTAAAAGCGTCGCCAGAAATAATAAGGCATAAGAAAGTTTTTGCGACAGTTTCGGGCTTAATTTTATCATTTGCGTTTACTCTTTCCTAAAAATAAATCAGCCACAAAATTAACTAAAAAAGTTATCACAAACAATACCAGTCCTATTGCGAACAATGCTCTGTAATGCAGGCCGCCTCTTACTGTTTCGCCCATTTCCGCGGCAATCGTGGCAGTCATGGTTCTTACCGGCTCAAATATTGAACCCGGTATGTGCGCGGCGTTTCCCGTTACCATCATTACAGCCATTGTTTCGCCGATAACGCGCCCTATTCCGAGCATTATAGCTGCAATAATTCCGGGCATAGCGGCTTTCAAAACTATTCTTCTTATAGTCTGCCATTTGGTTGCGCCTAAAGCCAAAGCGCCTTCTTTATACTGCCAAGGAACAGAACGTATTGCGTCTTCCGATATGGTAACTATTGTGGGCATGGCCATAAAAGCAAGCATTATAGAACCCGAAAATGCGGTCAGCCCTGTAGGAACGCCGAACAATGTTCTAACTAAAGGAACAAGCGTGACCATGCCGACAAAACCTATAACTACGCTCGGGATTGCCGCCATAAGTTCGACAAAAGATTTTAAAATATCTTTTATTGCCTGCGGAGCAATTTCAGAAATATAAAGCGCCGCCATCACGCCAAGCGGAACGGCGATTATACACGCGCCAACAGTAACAAAAAGCGAGCCTATGATTAAAGGAAGAATACCAAACTGCGCAGGATCAGAGGTGGGATACCAGAATTTTCCTAAAATAAATTTTGTAATGCCGCACTCTTTAAAGAAAGAAAACCCCTCTTTAAGCAAAAAACCAAAAATCAAAATAACAAAAATTATGGCTAATATCCCGCAGATAAAAATTATTTTTTCTATTATTGAGTCTAGTATTTTTCTTTTCATTGTTTTATTGTTATAAAAAATATTAATTAGTAGTTAAAAAAACTAATTAGTAGTTAGTAATGAGTAATTAGTAATTAACGACTATGGAAAAAACGACAACAGCTACGGCTACGGCAACAAAGACTAACCTGAACGCTTATGAGATTGCTGTAACAACAACGCTGGCCTTTTAGCAAAATTCGGCAGTGTTTGCGACAGCAAACCTCTTAATTTCCGCGCGTAAGCGCTCCTAAATTACTAATTACTCATTACTAACTACTAATTAATTGATTATCGGTACAAAATCCGTCTCAAGTACTATCTTTTGTCCTTCATCAGATAAAGCGTAATCTATAAACTCTTTGACCATACCTTTAGGCTGGCCGTCGGTGTAGAGATATAACGGCCTTGATACCGGATATTTTCCGCTCATGACATTGTCTGGGGTCGGATAAATATATGCGCCGGACGCATTTACGGCAACGGAAACGGCTTTGATTCCATTGTTTATGAAACCCATGCCAACATATCCCAAGGCATTCGGGTTTTGGTAGACTTCGTCATAAATTGCCTGTGAAGACGGCATTAAAAGAGATTGCGGGGCAAACTCGTCTTTTGAATTTTTATCCCCGCGCCTTATAACATGTTCTTTAAAAAACATATGCGTTCCGGAATTGCTTTCTCTTGAAAGAATTACTATCTTTCTGTCTTGGCCGCCTACTTCTTTCCAATTTGTTATTTTAGCCATAAAAATATCCCGCAGCTGCTCTATGGTCAAATTATCTACCGGATTATTTTTATTTACTAATATTGCCAAACCGTCAAGCCCGACAATAAACTCAACGGGATTGATATTTTTGTTTTCGGCAAGCGTCCGCTCTTTATCTTCAATTTCGCGCGAAGACATCGCTATGTCGCATGTGCCGTTCATTAAAGCGGCAAAGCCCGTGCCGGAACCGCCGCCCGTAACCCCAACGTTCATTTCAGGTTTGTCCGCAACAAATCTTTCAGCCCATACTTGTATGAGGTTTACTATAGTGTCGGAGCCTTTGATCTGCATAGAAGCGCCGTACTTTCCGTTTTCTTTAGGCCTTGTGCATGCGCAAATAAATAAAACCGCAAAAAATATAACCGCCGTTAATTTAAAACGTTTCATTATTCCCATTCGATAGTCGCAGGGGGTTTGTTAGAAATATCATAAACCACTCTGTTTGCGCCTTTAACTTCATTTATAATTCTTGAGGATATTTTTCCCAGCAGTTCATACGGCAGTTTTACCCAGTCCGCAGTCATTGCGTCTTCGGAATTTACGGCTCTTAGAACTATAACATGTTCATAAGTTCTTGCGTCGCCCATAACCCCGACCGTTTTAACCGGAAGAATTATGGCAAAAGACTGCCATATTTTTTCGTATAAGCCCGCTTTTATAATTTCCTGAGTAACGATATTGTCGGCTTCTTTTAAAATTTTGAGTTTTTCTTCGGTAATATCTCCGAGACATCTCACTGCAAGGCCAGGACCGGGAAAGGGCTGTCTGTTGATTATTTCTTCGGGTATTGCCAGTTCCCTTCCTAAAATCCTTACTTCGTCTTTGAACAGGAATTTTAAAGGTTCCACAAGTTTCATTTTCATTTTTTCAGGAAGTCCGCCGACATTGTGATGGCTTTTTATCGGCGCTTTCGAACCTTTTATCGAAACGCTTTCTATGACGTCCGGATATATCGTTCCCTGTAAAAGATAATCTATGCTTTTAAGTTTTTTTGCTTCCCTGTCAAAAACTTCTATAAAAGTATGCCCTATGATTTTACGCTTTTTTTCAGGGTCGGTCACGTTTTTAAGTTTCGATAAAAATTCCTTTTTCGCGTCGATAATTTTAAGATTTGCGCCGAACTTTTTACCGAAAATCTTTTTTACTCTTTCGGTCTCGCCGAGTTTTTGAAGTCCGTGGTCTACGTAAACGCAAAAAAGCCTTTTACCGATTGCTTTATGAATCATTACAGCCGCAACAGAAGAATCTACCCCGCCTGAAAGCGCGCAAAGAACTTTTCCGCCGCCGACTTGCCGTTTAATTCTTTTGACTTCGTCTACTATGTAGGATTTCATTGTCCAGTCGCGCTTTGAGCCGCATATATTGAATATAAAATTTTGAATGATTTTTTTGCCGTTGACCGAGTGCTTTACTTCGGGGTGAAACTGTACGCCGTATATGTGATTTTTTACGTCTTCGATTGCCGCATAAGGAGAGTTGTCCGACTTTGCGGTTATTTTAAAACCGCCGGGGATTTTTGAAAGTTTGTCGCCGTGGCTCATCCAGAGTATTTCTTTGGCTTTTAAACCTTTAAAAAGAGCGCATCCGTTTTTAACGTCTACGCTTGCAAGCCCGAACTCTCTGTGTTTTGAAGGTTTGACTTTTCCGCCGAGATGCTCGGCAATAAGCTGCATGCCGTAACAAATTCCCAAAATCGGCACGCCGAGATTCCAAATTTCCGTATCAGGCCACGGAGCGCCTTTTGCATAAACGCTTTCATATCCGCCGGAAAGAATGATTCCTTTTAAGTCTTTTAATCCGTCGAAAGATTTTATAGGTTTGTTGCCCGGATAAATTTCACAGTATACTTTTTCTTCTCTTATGCGTCTTGCGATAAGCTGCGTGTATTGCGAACCGAAATCTAAAATTAAAATCATTGACTTAAACCGCCCCCCCTAGTAATGATTAACAGATCTGCGACAGAATCAATGTGGAGTATTATACTAAATTTTGGCTGAAGTTATAGCTTTTTGCGCCTGATATTTGCCTTTTCTGTCCGCATAAGACACTTCGCACGTTTCGCTTGCTCCAAGGAAAAGCACCTGCGCGATACCTTCGTTTGCATAAACTTTTACGGCAGAAGAAGACGTATTGGCTATCGAAAGAGTTACAAAACCTTCCCATTCCGGCTCAAAAGGGGTAACATTTACAAAAATGCCGCACCTTGCATAAGTAGATTTTCCAAAAGCTATTGTAACTACGTCTCTCGGAATACGAAAATATTCTACGGTTTTACCCAGAATTATGGAATTTGGAGCAATAACTATATGCCCGTCAACCGTAACTTTTTCAAACAAAGCATCCGCCGAAGTTTTTGGATCAAGAATTTTCCCGCCCGCATTTTTCATAATCATAAACTCATTCGAAAGCCGCATATCGTACCCATAAGAAGAAGTCCCGAAAGAAATTTTTCCGTCTCTGACTTGCCCCGCTTCAAAAGGCTCTATCATTTTATGTTCAAGCGCCATCTTTTTTATCCACTTGTCATTTTTTACCATTATTTTACTCCATATTAATTAGTAGTTAGTAATTAGTAATTAGTAATTTAGGAGCGCTTACGCGCATTTTAAGAGGTTTGCTGTCGCAAACACAGTTTTGTTGCCGTTAATTACTAATTACTCATTATTAACTAATAATTTTTTATCCATATTGAATTTGCAAGTACCACCCCGTAACCGCCTTTTAAAACCTCTGCCTCTGCTGACCTAACAAGATCTAAAGACGAATATTTGTCAGTATCCTTTTGTGTATCGCCTACTAAAACCCGTCATTCATGAGAAAAATCCCCCGTCCGCTCCGCGTCCACCCCCTTTAAAAAAAAGGGGGAATTTCGGATTTTCCACATTGGGAATTCACGAAGTTTTAGAAAAGAGACAATGTTAAGCTGTTTTGCTATAGTAATTAACGACAACGGCAACAAAGACTACCCCGCCGCAACGGCAATTACGGCATAGACTATGTTTGCGACAGCGAACCTCTTAAATTGCGCGTAAGCGCTCCTCAATTACTAATTACTAATTACTCATTACTAACTACTAATTAACAGCATCACCAGCATTTTGAATAGCCGCAGTCTCTGCATATTACGCAGCCTTCGGCGAAAGTCAGCATTTCGCCGCATTCGGGGCATTGGGGACATGAACCTGAAAAATTATTGCTTGCGTTTGACGAATATCCGCCGGATGCGGCGGCTTTTTGCGAAATTTCGGCGTATGGCTCGGAATGCGAAATTTCTTGAGCAAAAAGAGCGGGCGCTGCTTTTTCTTTAGCATAAGATTCTAAAGCTTTTGCAACGGCGTCTGCACAGGAAAGAATTGCGCCGCCTTCGGCCAAAGTCGGAGAAGGGCATCTTATGCCTTTGAGCTGGTTTATTACTTCCTGCTGATCTATGCCTGAACGCAGAGCAAGCGAAATTAAACGCGCCACTGCCTCAGACTGAGAAGAAGTGCATCCGCCCGACTTGCCCAGCTGCGTGAAAACTTCGCATGCGCCTCTTTCGTCTTCGTTTATTGTAACGTACATTTTACCGCAGCCCGTATGCATCAGGAAAGTAAATCCAGAAGTTTTTCTTGGCCTTGTTCTCGGCTTTTTTTCTTCCTGCAAAGTTTCGGCAATGACCGCGCTTTCTTTTTTTCCGGCAAGATTTAAAACCTGCACGTCGCGGCTTCCGTCTCTGTAGACAGTTACGCCTTTACAGCCCATTTTGTAAGAAAGTATATAAACTTTTTTAACGTCTTCTTTAGTTGCGGAATTCGGGAAGTTGACGGTTTTTGATACGGCATTGTCGGTAAATTTCTGGAAAGCGGCCTGCATTCTTATGTGGTCTTCAGGGGTGATGTCCTGCGCGGTAACAAAAATTTTCTTTATTTTTTCAGGTATTTCTTTTATGCCCCGCACAGTTCCTTTTTCGACAATTTTGTCCATAAGCTCATTTGAATAAAAACCGTTTTCTTTGGCGATTTTTTCAAAATACGGATTGACTTCGTACATTTCCTCGTTATCAAGACATTGCGCTCTTTTGTATACCAGCGCAAATATCGGTTCCACGCCGCCCGACGCTGAAGCTATTATGCCGATCGTTCCAGTGGGGGCGATCGTGGTTGTCGTCGCGTTTCTTACGGGGTTGCCTTTAGCGTAAATACTTTGTTTGAAATTAGGGAAAGCTCCTCTTTTAAGCGCAAGCTCTTCTGAGGCTTCATGTGATTTCGATTGAACAAAATTCATAATTTTTTCGGCCAGCATAAGCGAATCGTGCGAACCGTAAGGAATTCCCAGAAACATAAGCATGTCCGCCCAGCCCATTATCCCAAGCCCGATTTTTCTGTTTGAACGCGTTGTTTCGCCTATTTTTTGTACGGGATAATTGTTCATGTCTATAACATTGTCAAGAAAATGTACCGCCGTTCTAATTGTTTTTTCAAATTTTTCCCAGTCTACGTCTCCGTCTTTTATAAAATGTCCGAGATTTATCGAACCCAAATTGCACGATTCGTAAGGCAAAAGAGGCTGCTCGCCGCAGGGGTTGGTCGATTCTATGGTTCCGGCTTTAGGAGTAGGGTTGGCATCGTTCATTCTGTCTATAAAAACTATTCCCGGCTCGCCGTTTTTCCATGCCTGTTCGACAATTTTATTGAAAACTTCTTTAGCATTCAGTTTTCCGGCAGTTTCTTTAGTGCGCGGATTGTATAAATTGTAATCTTCGTCATCTTCAAGAGCGTCCATAAATTCTTTTGTTATTGCTACAGAAATATTGAAATTGTTTAAACTGTCGTTTTTATCTTTACAGATTATAAAATCTAAAATGTCAGGATGGTCTATGCGAAGTATGCCCATATTTGCGCCGCGCCTTGTGCCGCCCTGCTTTATGGCTTCGGTTGCCGCATTAAAAACCTGCATGAAAGACACGGGGCCGGAAGAAACCCCGCTGGTTGTCTGCACGGAATCCATTTTCGGACGAAGCTGTGAAAACGAAAATCCCGTGCCGCCGCCGGATTTGTGTATAAGAGCCGTATTTTTGAGCGTTTCAAAAATAGAGTCCATAGAATCTTCTATCGGGAGAACAAAACAAGCTGAAAGCTGCTGAAGCTGTCTTCCAGCATTCATTAAAGTAGGAGAATTAGGCAAAAAATCTAAAGACGACATAGAAAGATAAAACTCTTTTATCAGATTTTCCGTATCGGCGTCTTTATCGTATATTTTGTCGGCCTGAGCTATATTTTCGGCAACTCTATAAAATAATTCTTCGGGTTTTTCCGTAACATTGCCTTTTTCGTCTTTTCTCAGGTATCTTCTTTGAAGAACCGTCAAAGCGTTTTTCTCAAGCTTTGCGCCGTTTTTAGAAATAAGTTCCTCTTTCGTATTTTTTGTCATTCTACTTCCTCCCACGCTTCTTTTTTGTTTTGATGTTTTAAAGGTATTACTAAAAAACTTTTTATGGTTTATAACTGCAAAGGCGGACAACGACTAACACGTCAACGCTTGGGAAATCCTCCGTCCGCTCCCAGTAAAAATCCCCCGTCAGAGCCTCCGGCTCTGCCACCCCTTTAAAAAAGTGGGAATTTCCGATTTTTTGGAAAAAGGGAATCTCCGGATTTTCTAAATCAAGGAAGTTCCTGAGTCTTTGGAAAGGGGAATTTCCGATTTTCCAAAGAGTAATTTACGAAGCTTTGAAAAAGTGGAATTTCGGATTTTTTGAATTTGGGAAATTCCGAATCTTTCGGAACGTTTTTTTTTATAATACTCCGGCTTAGCCGGCCGGTTCAGATTTTTGATTTTTTAGGCATGGCGGCCTTTGATGCCCTTTTTAAATGTTCTTTTTTAAGTTTTTTGAGTTCTTCCATAAATGTGTCAATGTCGCCGAATTGTCTGTAAACCGAAGCAAAACGTATATATGCCACCAAATCTAAATCCCATAATTTGTCTAGTATTTTTTGTCCTATTATATTCGAAGGTATTTCCATAACGTACTCTGCGGAAAGTTCATTTTCTATCTCGTCTACTATTTTATCTATAGTTTCAGCCGCAACAGGCCTCTTTCTGCATGCTCTGTCTATGCCTGACCACACTTTTTTTCTGTCAAACGGTTCTCTGGAATGGTTTGACTTAACGACCATCAAAGAAACTTCTTCAGGACGTTCAAAAGTCGTATAGCGCTTTTTACATTCCAGACATTCTCTGCGCCTTCTCACAACGGACGCATGCTCAATAGGCCGAGAATCCAGAACCTGATCACTAAGACTTCCGCAAAACGGACATTTCATTTGATCACTCTTATTTATAAATTAAAGGGCATATATAATACTACGGATTGTGGTGAAAACTATCTTACAACATACATATGGACTTGTCAATGTGTTTTTGCCCTTGCGGGCGGCATTAGAACGACCATGACAGGGTTGAAGTTCTGCGGGTGGGGCGGGAATGAGCTGGCGCAAGATGTCAGGACTGCCGTTAAAAACGGCTTTAGTCAGGGGTATTTTCGATACCCCTGAACCCCACGCCTCACTTTTTGCAGTCGGTCAAAAAGTAAGCAAATCTGGGTTGTCCGACACATATAGAACTCTTGCGTTAGCCGCAAAAAGTGTCAAATGCAAGGAGAGAAAGTAAGACAATAGCGAAACTATTGGATTATCTTGAGCGACGCGGCAGTTGGCAGTTTTTGCGGCTAACCCGAAGGGCTGCGGCGGCTTACGCAACAAAGTTGCTTTTGGTAAATTTTGCCAGTTCCGTCTAG